>NZ_QEWA01000039.1:0-118991 GCF_003390775.1 Thermobacillus sp.
GCAGAAAATCCATTGCCCGATAGCCATGCTGCACGTCAAACGCTGGAAGATCCGGAATGGCCACTTCGCGATCCACCCAATCTTCCATGGCCAGCTTGCTGCTGGGTGCCAACGCCCGGTTGGCCACCATGGCAAAGATGGCGCGTTCCACCGGCATGCGGTATTCCCGATCGGCAAGCCGTCGTGTGATCGCTTCGCCGATCCCAAGCTTCTTCCACAGTTGATCGAGTAACCATACACCGCCCAGCGAACGACTGCTGAGCAGCGTGACCGATGTGGATGGCGATGGAGAAGGCGCCTGCGGCTCACCCACAAAACGATGGATGCTGGCGGCAAGACGTTTTAAGCCTTCCATGTCCAGTTCGTCCGCGCGGCCGAAATGGTACAGGACTTTCGCTTGCGGCGTCCCGGTCACCGGATTTCGTACATTATGGGCAAGCTGAACGTAACGGGTGACCGAACCATTTTTGTTTTTCCGAGAAATCGTTCGTATGTACATATCTACATGATATCGTATATACTACAAGAAATGCAACAAAAACATCGAGTTATCCACAGAAATTTAGTGCCTACAGATTTTCGGATTTTTTCACGATGTAGTGCCTGTGGACAAGTCGGAAAAACCGCGTCAAATCTGGAATTCAGTTATCCATAGCACCCAAGAGGGTGCCTACTTTTAGGGGCTTACTGTCGAACCCGGGTTTAAAGACTTCACGGCGTGTTGGTCATGAAAAAGGGCCCACGGAAGTCTCATCCGGGGCCCGCTACCTTTCCATCTCTCGAATAACCATGTGTTTTCCGCACTCGAGCAATCCAATGATTTCAGTGTCCAGTGTGTCACTCCAACCCACTTTGATCTCTCCATTTGGCTGCCGAGCGACAAACACAACCGAATCGACAAGCCCCATCTCAATGGCCTGCATGAGATTTTCAACACAGGCCCGCGGCGTTACCCTGCCCTCGCGCTTGGCTCGATGCTCAAGGATATCGTTCACCGGTAATCACCCCGTCAAACCTCTTTTCAGCGCCACAAGCCCGCGGCTGATCGCATCGATTGCTTGTTCAAGCGCGCAGTGCCTCAATTCGTCTTCGTGATCTGGGGTAACAGTGACCAGATGGAGATGCAGGAGTTCATGAACCAACGTAAGTTCCATATCCTGCTCTTCCATCAAGCCGTCTGGATAATCGACAGGATCAAGAATGCGGATTGACGCCATGCGCTTCTCAAGTGTCCATTCAACTTCTCCGCAGCGGTTCTCGCCTTTCATGTCTCGTTCCCGGAAGATCGAAACGTTGATGATCCAATCCTGCAGCCGCAGGATCTTTTGCCATTCCGCTAATTTAGCGCGAAGTTCGTCTTCGGTCTGAATGACGGCGCTCATCCCGCTTTTCCCTCCTTTCGAAGAAAACATCGGCCGCAATCAAAACCGCCGCGATCACCAACCACAGCGGCCAATAGGTTACTAACTTTTCGCCTTCGGTCATGTGGATCATGTCATGGATAAACCTATCCATCGGCCTCGCCCGCCTTTATCATTGCGTTAACCTTTCGATAAACCTCCTGCAGTTCTCGGTACGACTGCGTATTCCGCGCCTTCATGCTGGCGAATGTCCGCAGGTCAGGCGTATCGTCGGGAAGCACCGCCTTATAGCGGATCCATTGCTTGCGCGTCGCGTTCTTGCGCGACTTTTCGCGCTGCAGCTCGTTGTAACGCCGGATATTCGCTTCAGTCCGGTTGTCCACGAACGGCCGGTTCGATTGCTCGATCATGCGCTGGACCTCGTCCGGCGACGTCAGCTCCTCGATCCACGGCGTGAGCGAATGGACACAGTGGGAATGGTACGGCGGCCGGACCTCGAGCTTCGGGAATCGCGAATCACGCCCGCTGATGGAGTACACGCGGCCTTGGTATTTGGCGCAATACTCGCACGTGATGCCGACGGAATTGACGTACACGAGATCAATGCCGTTCTGGACGGTCATGTTCTCGGAGCCGGTGACATGCGCCTTGCGCTGATGGTAATGAATTACGCCGGTCATGTACTTGTCGGCCGGCACCCGGGCGCCGTTCCGGGTAACGATGCCGGTAATGCCCTGCTGGTTCAGCTCGGCGACGGCCTGATGCGTCGCTTCTCGGCGGCTCATACCGGTCAACAGCGACCGCTCATTCGCCCGCCTGACGGCCTCCTCAATGCGCCGCTTCGCATCCGCGCTCATGTTGTCGCTGGCCTCAAGGATCGAGTAAAACGCCTCGTCCATGATAGCCTGCGCGGCGCGCTGATGGATTAATGCCCGGAGCGTCGTGTTGATCGATTCCGCGGCCATGCCAGCTCGGATCATGCTCGTCACGGCCTCCGCGGCGCCGGCGTGGTACGACTCGCTGATCATACCCGCCATTTGCTGGCCGGTCTGTCCCGTCAGTTCGGCAATGATCTCCTCAACCTGCCGCAGCAGCTCGTTCTTGCGACGCTGCGAAATCGATCCATTCTCAAGCGACTGGATCAGCTCGCGCAAGCGCTCGTCCGCGCGGACGTAGAGCGCGATGATTTTTTCTGCCGACGTCGCCATATCACAGCGTCACCCGCGGCGGCTGCACGAAGGTCGGATTCATGGAGTCGACCGCTTTCTCTTCCTGGATCTTTCGGATTTCCTCCTCGATCGCTTCCTCCGACCAGTCGGGGTGGACGCGGCGGACCGTCGTCTCGAGCGATTGCACGCCGGCCTCGTAGTTGGCGCGCTCTTCTTTGTTCTGCTCTTCCTCGGCCTTCGGCAGCATGTCGCCCCATTCGATGACCGGCGCCTTTACCTCGTACTGCGTTCCACCGAGCGCGTTTTCGAGGATAATGCACTTGCGGATGGCGTCCTTGATCGCCGTGTCGAACTTCGCGCGGATCGCCTCGGCTTTGATCACGCTTTGAATCCACAGGTACAGCAGCGCTATTGCCGACTGTCCCGTGCCATTCTCAAGCCCTGCAGCCTGCGGAGATGTCTTTGTGATAGCAAGCATGTACTTGATCAGCCTGTTCACATGTTCGAACGATTGCTGCGTCTTCGCGTCCCACGTGATGTATTGCGGCACAGCACCCTTGTTCTCGTCATAGGACACGACCTCGAGATCGGCGTTCCGGACGAATCGCTGACCGTAGTGCTGGTGGTTCGTGTTCGCCACAGTGTCCCAGAGCGAGCGCGGTATGGCCAGCTTCGGCTTGCCGTGTTTCTCGAAGATCACAGCATCCCGGGTGATGGTCCAGTTGATCTCTTCTTGGATCATGTCGACATTCCGGAGCGCCGAACGGCCACGCGGTCTCGTAAGCGTCTCGTCATTCGTAACGACACCACACATGAGCTCGGACACGCCGACCAACTCCACGTCTTCCGGGATGTCGACGTTGTACTTGAGCGCATACTCCTGCACATCCATCTCCTCCGAGACGCTGTCGCCCTTCATTCGGAACACCATCTGCTGCATCGTCAGGCCAGTTTCGGTCAGGCGTTGGCGCTCGACGCGGAGAAACTGCTCCCTATTGACGCCGTCGCCGTGATTCTCGATCCACACGATGTCGGCGCCGAGGCCGTCCTGATGCGGGATGAACATATCGCGCAGTACCCATTCGAACCAGACTTTTTTTGTCACATCATCCCGGCGGATTCGGTACGCGATCATACCGTCAACCTGGTGCTGCGTCACGGCGGCCCAAATCTTCTCGTTCACCTTCGACGCCTCGACGACGCCGGTTACAAACTCAAGTTCCGCATCGTTTTCCGAGTCAGCCGAGATGTTGCCGAGCGACCGGTTCAGGAGATCGGCCGGCAGTTCCGCGACCAGGCTGCAGAAATTGACGACGATATACGGAACGCCACTCTCTACGACCTCTGTGACCTGTTCCCATTCCTTCAGCGACTTCCGGCGCCAGCGGTATCGTTTGTCTTTCCCCGCGTGCCGCGCCCGAGGGAAGATTTCCGCGTGGTCGCCGTCGTACAGCTTGCGGTAGTAGTTGGTCTCAGCGACTTCGACGTCAAATGGCGGCGGTGGGAACTGCTTGCGAGCGTATTCGATGGTCAGTGGAATCACCCCATTTCTGCAAAAGAAAAAGCCGCTCAATTGAGAGACTTTCGATTTCCTTCATTTGGTTTCAGGTACGAAGCACGGCATGTCCGACAATTCTTTGTCGTTCATCCATGCACGCATGTTACCACATCACCAACCTGCCGGCCGCTGACCGCTGAACGGCAAACTGCGTTCTTCCACGAACGCCAGCACGACAGCGTCCGCCCGGTCCGGCGAGTCCAAACCGCGCTTTTTCATGTCTTCCTTTCGCTCCAGCGCCAGTTTTCCGCGGCTCGTCATTCGGTATTTGCGCTGCGACAGTTGCGCGATCAGCCGGTCGTCGTTCGGCAGCTCGATCGTCGGCGCTTCTCCCCGCATGTGCCGCGAGAAGCTTTCCTGCAGCAGATCCCGGACCGTCGCCCAGGTTTCGGTGCCGCGGTTCTCGTAATGCTCCTCCTCGTCGGACGTCGGCTTGCCGCTGTTGTTGACCGGAACCACTGTCCAATCATAAAGCCGATCCTCGTGGATCACCTCGTTGAGTCGATCCGTTACGCCGCCGCCGACGCCGGTGTCGTCGACCTTGATCACAACACGGCGGATGTGCGTGTACTGCTGCAGCATCTCCCTGGCCGTCGCGATCACCCACCCGGCCGTCACCATCGTGTCCTGCTTGTGGTATGTCCTCAAGTCGAACACCTTTCCGCCAATCCGCGGCGCGATGACGGTCTCATCGTCGCCGAAGCGCGCCACGTCGACACCGATGTGCAGCGTATCGCCCGCCGGCCGGACCGTGGCGTTCGCCGCGTACTCCACCAGCTCGAGCGCGATGAAAGCATCCGACTCGGCCTTCGGGAACTCTCCATACACGCGCACGCGCACGACGTCACTTTCGGCGCCGTACTTGTCGATTAGCATCTGGATGTTCTCGCGGCTCGTGCGCGCGCTATCCCGGCTGTCGACCTTATGAGTCTTGAATCGCTTGCGGTCGCGGTTGTGCGAGTCATAAAAAACACCCGACGTTCGCGTCGGGTTTCCGCACATGAGCAGCTTGTTCTCGGGCCCGGAGAGCGTGCCGAGAATCGCTTCCATGATCGGATCAGCAACGCCTGATGCTTCGTCTACGATGAACAGCATGTAGTCTTCGTGGAAGCCCTGCATGTTCTCCGGCCTCGTCGCCGTCCGTGTCGTCGCAAACCAGCGTTCTTCGTGGCCGATCATGTAGACCTTCGTCTTCGTCCACTTCAGCAACCGCCGGATTTTCGCCTTCTCCAGCCACTTCGCGACCTCGGCCCAGAGCACGTCTTGCAGCTGCTGTTGAGTCGGAGCCGTGCAAACGATTTTCGGGTTCGGACGGCAGCACAAAAACCAAATGACGGCCCATGACTCGAGCGCCGTCTTGCCGACTCCCTGACCGGACCGCACGCTCACCCAACGATGCCCAGCGAGATCACGGAGAACGGCCCGCTGCCAATCGTCAGGTTCCGCGTCGAGCATATCCTGCACGAATGCGACTGGGTCATCCCAATACACATCGAGCAGTTCGACGAGCGTCGATTGGACAGCATGACTACTCATCATCGCTCACCTGCCGCGCCCGACGCCGCTCGGCGGCCTCCTTCAGCGCCGCCACCCAATCTTCGGCGTCGGCGTTCTTGCCGCCGCCTTTGACAGACTCGACTTCCGCCCGCACCTTCTCGACTTGCGCCTGCATGAGTTCGAGCTTCGCGCGGCGCTCGTCGTTCTCGGGTGCCGCAGCAAGGAACTGCTTGATCGCAGAGCGCAGTTCCTTGTTGATCGTCGCGAACGCCTTGAGCTGGGCGGCTTCCTTATCCCAGGCAAATTGCAGTTCGTATTCTTCTTCGGTTCCATTGCCAAATTTGCCCGGCATGAACTTTTCGCGCTTGATCTCTTTCGTTAAATCATCCTTGCTACGCACGAACATAATCCGCTGCGCCCATAGCATTTTGGCGTAGGCAAGTTCCACGCCGTGCCAGAGCATATCGAGCGGGTCGAGGTTTTCGACCTCTTTCATGAGATCCCGAAGCTCGTCCGGCAGCAGCTTGCGGTACAGCCCGTGCTTCAGCGCATTCTGGTTGCCCTTCGGCGCGCCGCCGCCGCGGTTCCCTTTTGCGTTTTGGTTCCCCTTCGGCGCACCGCGCGGCCGTTTGGCGGGGATCTCGTCCCACTTGTCCTGGAACTTCCACTTGCGGATCAAGACGTCAGAGACGCCGAGCTCGTTGGCGATGTCGACAAGCTTCATTGTCCGGCCGGATTTCAGCCAGAGCTGAAGAGCTTTCTTGCGGTTATCGCTGCGCGGTCGAGACACTACATTCACCCCACCTCCAAAAAAAGACACCCTATTGGGTGCCACAATTGAATCAACCAACTAAGAAAAACCTATCGCCTTTTTTGTATACTTTTCCACCTAAAATAAGCGCATTTAGTATCGAGTTGGGTAAAGGAAGATAACCGACTTTTGCAACTATCTCATCTATTGTTAATCCTTGAGGATTCTTTTCTAACACTTCAATAATCTTCTCGAACTTTTCACTACGTCGTACTTTAATATTCCCTCCAATTTGAGCAGCAGCTGATATATTTTGTTGTACATCCTTTAGTTTTTCTTTTAACTCTGATTCATCTGTCCCTTTTTCGACTTTACTTATGATTTCTCCAATATCGGCATTCGCCTTAATCATGAGCTTGTAGAAAATTTCCTCATTCTCGTAATCACCTGGGCCGTAGAGGACCTCTGGCCTAGTTACGAGAATACAAAAAAACGCAGCTACAATCGCAATAGGGAACCCAATCGTGAACCAAACGAATATTCGCTGGATTTCAAGCGGCAGACCGAGTAATACAACAGTCCCTGCAACCTCCGCGATCCCAGCAAATAATGCAATGATGGTCAGCGGATTCTGGACCTTCATCTTGTGCACGAGCCATCAGCCTCCCCGACATTATCATACATGAACTTCCAATTGTCGGCAATGAATCGGGGTAACTGATGATTTGAGTTTGAAAGAACGGAACGCGTCGTTTGGTAACGCGACGTTTCCATTGACGTTCTCGGTTTTCGTCAACTTCCGCCATCTCGAATCTTCCAGTTTCTGCTTCTACACTAACCCATAACATAGATTCTGTTGCACTCATAAATCGCTGTTTTTCTTCGATTCTTCTAGGGTTTGTTTTTGGTGCAGTGGTTTGAGTGCAACACAACACGAATTATGCGTACTTCAGACGCCTTATCGCGCTGTCCATGAGGTCCTGTGTGAGGCCCAAATACATCAAAGTGACGGTTTCCGACGTGTGATTGAACATCCGCATAAGTAACGCTAAATTGCGCGGGTCCTGCATGTACAGGTGGTAGCCCCACGTCTTCCGCATCGTGTGCGTGCCGATGTCGGTCAGGCCAAAATGATCGGCCGCCTCGCGCAGCATCTTGTAGGCGGTGCTGCGGTCGATCGGCCGGCCAGCGAAACCGGTATGCTTTTTCCGCTGTCGACTCTGGAATAAATATTCATGATCCTGCTTGTCCCGAATGAAGAAGTCCAGATCCGCGCGGATCGACGGATGGATAATGAACCGTTTCCGCTTCTTCGTCTTCGACTCCACAATGTCGATATGGGTGCCGCGCACCTGCCCGACCTTCAGATTCAAGAGGTCCGACACGCGCAGGCCGCTGTAGACGCCGAGCGAAAAGAAGATATAGTTTCGAAAGTTCCGGACTTTGAAGTATTGCCGGATCGCTTCCACCATCTGCGGATCCCGGATCGGTTGAACGAAGTTCATGATCACCACCTCGCAAGGCAATAGAAAAAGCGCCAGAAGGCGCCTCAATATGAATCATTCACGACCCATTTCGCATTCTCGTCGTCCGGTCGATAAAATGTGAGTAGTTGTCTCATCGCTTCACGGACCGCGGCCTCAACGGTTTTGCCTCCGTTAATCGATGAAATATATGGCCCTGCTTGTTGCGATCCATGATAATAATGACTGGTAGACGAGACATAACCTCCGTTCTTATCTTTTAAGACCTTGATTCTTACTTTCTGATACCCAATCCATACTTCCCATTCACCGACGAATTCATAAACATCAATTACTTCTTCGTAGGACTGAAGAAGTTCCATAATACCTGACATGCATAATCGCCTCCCAATGCCATAATTCGACACTAGGAGGAAATTTCCTGTTCTGAATCAGCGGGTTGACGTTTTTTCTCCGCTCCCGCCGCTCTTTCCGATTCCGCGGCTCCGGCCACGCAAACGGCGCCAGGCGGCGCGCCAGTCGATTGATCCACTTCAGGGCCGCACAACCCCCGTTCGCTTGTCGCGCCGGTACGGATTGACGGACCAGATGATGCGGTGCCGCTTGCTGATCCAGCCTGCAAAATGGGACGAAACCTTAATCATGATTGCTCCTCCTTCTCCAGAGACGAAAAGGGCCGCCGATGATCGGCGACCCTGATTGCAATTCTTCGACGATACCATCATATCATGGAATTTTGCGAGAAAGCGGCCATGATGCGGTCATAAAGCGGCCACAGAGCGGCCACGTTTTTTATTCTTCCCGGAGCACCACCAGTCCGAGGGCTGTTGCCAGCCTATAGATCGCATAGGATTTAATTCGGCGGTAATGCCGGGTACTGTACCCGAGAGCGGTTGCCACCTCAATATCCATCACGTTATCATCGTCCAGGTAACGCATTCGGATCAGTTTCTGCTGTTGAGCTCCCAGCCGGCTGACAGCTTCTTCGACGCGCTCAATATGCCGGCGGCGCCGCTCCTGCTCATCCACGTTTGTGATGGCGATCCTCTCAGTTTGCGATCCGACCGCGTTCGTCGGACCGTGATATCGCGGCTCATACAGTGGTGTAACTTTCGGATCGAGCGGGATATATTCTGTTACCTTGTACTCCCTCGCATCATACAGATATTGTTCAACCGCTTCCCTCGTCGCTTCCTCGTCTATTTCGTAAATGCCGAGACAGAGTTGTTTTGCACCCATTCCCCTACACCTCACCCTTGTGCTATGATGATGTGTAGGAACATCCATTCGGCTTTTCCCCTGCATGGCCCAAATGCAGGGGAAGTTTTTTATTTCTTTTGCGGCCTCGGCTGCATGTTGAACTGGTCCGGCGTCCGCAGCACGTACTCCCTTCCGCTGACCCGGATCACGGTCGGTACACCTCGTTTGACTTTTAGGACTGTCACGACCGGGCGGTATTTGTCTCCGCGGTTCACTTGGCGCTCGCCTCGCACAAGGGTCTTGTCTCGTTTGTGTCTCACAATATCTCCCGGTTTAATATCGCTCATCCGTCCGTCACCCTCTCGACCACTAATCTTTCCAATTCGAATCCGGCATATCTTACTCGGTCATAGATTCGATTTAACTGGCTTTTCAGTTCGATGTTACCCTCGACGATTCGGGCCTGATCTTTAAGCCTCGTCATCAACATCTTCGACATCTCCACCGCTCTCGGCTGCCACCCCATATGGCCGGAATGCCCGGCCGTCTCGGAGTCGTCCCATCCGCGAAGATAAAGACCATTCACGAGGATGCGATATTTCGGCAAGCTCATCCGTTTTCTCCCTCCCCTCTCGATCTATCTCATGCATCCTTATCCGCGCTAAACACGCATTTAATGCGATCTATCGGGACATCTTCGTCCAGCCACCACGCCTCACCAAACCGGTTGTGATGATCTGGAAGTTTGTACGCCTTTTCGCTCTCTACCTTGTATATGACCGTACGCTGTGTCTTGATTGCCCAAGCCATTGCCGCAAGAAACGTGGTGAATCCACGAACCGGAGCATGGATGCAGCCTGACGCTCGATAGTTCTTCGCCTTCTTCGGCGTGGTGACGTGGTATAGAATCACTCCACCGTCACCCCGATCTCTTTGAGGATGTCGCGGGCGCGTTGGCCCTCGTCATAGTAAATTGCCTCTGCCGGCCCGATCAACGTTCCATGCCGCAAGTGGTGTACTTCTTGGACGTAATTGGTTTTGTCCGCATACCACCGCAACCCCTCGATCAGCTTGTCTCGTTCCTCCCGCAATCGTTTGAGTTCCGCATCCAGTTCCTTGATTCTCGCGTTGGCCGCGGACAAGCTTTGAAAACTACCGTTCATATCCCCATCACCGCCAATTCTTCGTAATATGTTCGAACTACTCAGTAAGCAGTTCGGGGTTTTCGTAGATGTTGCCGATGACTTCACAGTAAGTAGCCCATCTTATAAGAGCCTCAACACTACCGCCTTTGACCGTGAACATTGCCCAATCTTCCGACCAAATTACTTCGAAACGAAAAAGTTTGTGGTTACTTTCGAGGATATCCCCCTCATAAATCTCCTTGCCGTTCTTGTCTTTCAGGCCGGTCGATTGCCCAACGGTTTCGGGATCGACAACGTAGTCATACAAATACGACTCACCGTTATCCTTTGTGATAGGCGACCATATCCTTGCAATACCTTGCGGGCTTTTGGTGTAATATCCGTAGACCCATACGGTGCTATCTTTGATTCGTCCGCGATATTGACGCATGGTTTAGGCTCCTTTCATCACTTCTTTGGCTATCTCAGCCAAGATTGCCCTCCGATCATGAGGCGGGAACCGGTTCAAAATGGCCATCTTGTTAATTTTATCCCACGCCCGAAACTTTATCTCACGCATCGTTCCCGTCTCCTTTCAGCGCCTCTTCCGCCGTCAGTAAGATTTCTACCCACGTCTTGCGTTGGCTCTCGTATTGAAGCTCATCCAATTCCGACTGTGCGATGGCGTGAATGTGTCCCAACGCCGCCCGCAAACGCTTAACTTCTTCCTGCTGACGCTTGATTAGACCTTCTCGCGCCCAGTAGGCGTTGATATGTTCCATTTCAGGGGCATCGAATGCGCCGGATTGGATGAGGTTAATCGCCACTTGGTGCGTATCAATCCGCACTTCACACGTTTCGTTTAGCGAATGACTACCGTCCTTAAACGTCTTACGGAATTGCTTCCAGTGCTCGATTCGTTCTTTGTGCCACTCCAACACCGCTTTTTTGCTCAAGTATTCACTCATGGGATTCGCTCCTTTCACATCTCACATTTCCTGCCGGGGCAGTCGTTGCCGTAGGCTTGCGATTCGTCGGGTATGTTCAGCAGTCGCTTCAAATCTTCTTTTCTGCAACGCTCGCATACCTTGAGTCGGTTTCGGATGAGAAATGAACTGCCATATTGGTACTCATCGTGTTCACCGCCATCAAAACAGTACAAGTTGTCCTTCTGGAACCGTTTCAAAAAGCCAACTTTCAAACCGCAGCCGCTCTTCTTCGCCAATCACGTCCCATCTGCCGATGCCGTGCGTACCGCGCCACTCGCGCCATTTTCGGCTGATCCAGAGGATGTATCCTGTCACATCCCCCGGATCAGCGCCGGTATGGAGAAGATAGGCGCGGTAGTAGGGTTGGAATTCGTCATACTGACCACTCACGATGACCGTCTCCTCTGCCAAAGTCCGTATTGACTGGCCCACCCGATGACTGTTGGTACGGTCACACCCAATATGTCCGCAATCTCAGACGGCGTATGATACGGCCACAAGCGAATCAGATCATAGACCTTGCGCGAGCTGAGCGTACGGCGCTGCAACTCCCGGGCGGCTGCGTATCGTTCTTCAAGCGGCTGACTGTCATCTACGGCGATTTGGTAGAGTTGTTGTTTTGCCGTCATCTCAATGCACCACCGTTCGCTCCTGTTCCTCTACTTCCGGCAGCACCCACACGTCGTTCCAGCTCATCTCAAATGTGATACCGGCCTCAGCCTGTGCGATTGCCATCATGATCACATTGCCCATGGCCTCAGCAGCCGGCACCGGAACTGCATTCCCGATGTATTCCCGGGCCTTCGCGTCGCTGCATCCATCGAGCTGGAACGGACGCCCATCAGGAAGGTGCGTCGGGAAGCCCTGAAGCATCGCCAACTCGTATGTCGTCAGCGGCCGGTGCCATGTGCCGTCCTCGGCGATGATTACCCATGTTCCTGACTCGTTGTCCTCCGGGATTCGCGGGTCGGCGACGGCCGCCGCGCCGGCGTGGATGTCCCCGGCGCCGATCACGGTCTTCGCTGGCTCGTCCCACTTTTGGACGCCCATCGTGCCAGACCGGGGCGAGCAGCCAATGCGCGGGTCGGCAACACTCGACGCCGACTGCATGATCCTGCTGTTGCCTCGGATCGTTTTCGCCGGTTCGTCCCAATCCTGGACGCCGTAGCAGTCGGGCATCAACTCAGTCTTCACGCGCGGATCTGCTATCGCTGGCGCGCCGCTGCCGAATCTCGTGCCGGTCACAGTCGGCGAAGGTTCGCCCATCCGCACAACTCGGTACACGCCCGGATGCTTGCCTTCCTGAGCCCGCAATCGTGGGTCACTGATCGTTATCGCACCGTTGTTCGGCCTGTGTGCACCCGTGACGCACGGGGCGGGCTCATCGTACCGGACCACCCGGTAGATTGCGGCGTGACCGTTGACGTCAAGTCCGATGCGCGGGTCCGACACCGCTGCAGCGCCATTGCTCCGTCCAAGTCCGGCTGTGGCCGTCACCGTGCGGGATGGATCGTCCCACTGTTCGACCGCGTATGCGCCGCCGCGCGCCTCGTGCTCAATCCGGTACCGCTGCCAGTCGATAGCATTCAGATCCCGCCAGTCTCCGCCGGCCGGTATCAGCGCCAGCCGCACCCACGTTTTCCACTGGAGCCGCGGTAGCCGATGCATCGGCCCGCCGGCCGGATCGTCCGGCAGCGGGAGCGGCCCGAGCACATCGCCGATCGTCTTGAGCAGCTTCTTCGGCGGCAGGTAGCACCAATTCGGTACGCGCTTCTGGTTCCGGGCCAGCAGCAGATAACGCATCCGATTCTGGCCGAGCCCGCCGATCTCTCCGAGGTTGTGGTCACTTCGCATATCTACCGCGTACCCGTATCGCTCGAGCAGGCGCTTGATGCGTTGCAGGATGTCGGCCCCACGGGACGTGATTCGTGGCACATTCTCGAAGTGGATGAACGCCGGAAGCTCGCCGTCGCCGTACCTCACGCAGGCTTCGAGGCACAGTTCCAACCCGCGGATCGTGAGAAGGTTCAGCGCCTGGTACTTCGCTGACCGCGCCGACTTTTCCGGAAGCAAGCCGCTGAATCCTTTGCACGGCGGCGAAAGGAACAAGTAGTCCGGCACCTGCTCCTTGAATGCCATCCAGATGTCCTGCGGCGTCGCTTCCTGCCACTCTTCCGGCGGCTCGTGGCCGAACCATTTCCGGTACTGGTCCCGGTCGAACAGGTCCATCTGCACGGCCGTCTGCTCGCCGATGATGAGGTCGTGGTTTCGGCACGCGACCGGGTCGAAGTCAATCGAGCAGAGAATCTCCCAGCGATATACCCGACCGTAGGCTTCGACCAGCGAGCGCTTCAGGCCCGCCGAGAATCCGCCGATTCCACCGAATAGGATTGCTGCTGTGCGAATCTCCGACTTCATGCGGTCGAGCATTGTTCCGCATTCCTTTCGTCCAGCATTTTTTTGATCACGTCAGCCCGTTTGAGTAGGTATTGCAATTCACTCTCAATCCTTGGATCAAGACCGTTCGCAAGCGCCTTTCGAAGTTCTTCTTTCCAGGACGTTCCCCAGCCGTCTATCCAGATTCCGTACTCACGCAGAATGTCGCTCACTTCTTTTAAGCGCTGAAGCTTTTCTTTTCTGTCGCTCAGTCTCTCAAGTTCCCGGCGCAATTTCCCGATTTCTTCCGTCACCTTGATGCCGAATCTTTCCCCTATTTCCTTTCGCTCGTCCTTGTCCTGCAGGTATGCTTCGATGTATTCGCGCTGGGAAGAGAAAAACGGGTGCCGCTCATTGTCGAGACGTGACATGATGATGTACATGAGCATGTTTGACGGTATGGTGACTTGGCGGTATGACGGTTTTCTCATCGTGAAGAGCGACCCCGTTTCAGGCTTGTAATAGACAAGCCCGACTTCATCCGGAAGTTCCTCCGGTTGGATCAATCCCTTTGGACATACAAATGCGAACTGATGGCAATATTGCAGATAAGCCATCCACTTCTCGTCCCGCGTGAAGTCGCTGCGGTCGACCTTGATCTCGTATGCGGTGATGCATGGGTTCGCCCAGGATTTTTTGATTGCGAGCGCATCAATGATGTGCAGGTCTGCTCCGTAGTGCGTGGGGCCTGTTTTGACTTCCGTTAGAAAGAAGTCCTCATGATGCCGCTTGCTGAGCGCACGCTTTATCATGTCCGCCCTGACCTTGACCTTCACGCTTCCACCTCCACCATCTGCGCCGCTCTCCGGCGCCTATTCCTTTCGATATGTGCCCTGGACATCGACTCATGTCCGTATTTCTCGCCGCGGAATATGATGTGATATCCCTTTAGCAGGTCGTCAGCCGAAACATCCCAACCACGTTCTTTTGCCGCCTTCGCCGCGAACCCGGCCATACGGCAAAACCGACGCATATGCACTATCCCAACCGTCTCGAACCACTGAGGATCGATCATTTTCTCTTACCCACCCCCAGCCTTTGCTTTGCTTCCATCGCATGGATAGGGCAGAAATGCGTGTCACCGCCGAGATGTATCGCACACTGCTCGCAAATTCGCCGATCGCAGGTCTGTGGTGTTTTCCGGAAGTCGATCGTCGTCTGGACCCATCCGACAACGAAGTCGCAGAGTAGCGTGGCTTTTCGTTTATGGCAGAACCAGCAACGCTCTTTGTAGTGAACAATCT
Organism: Thermobacillus sp.; assembly: GCF_003390775.1. NCBI lineage: Bacteria > Bacillati > Bacillota > Bacilli > Caryophanales > Paenibacillaceae > Thermobacillus > Thermobacillus sp. The sequence goes on from NZ_QEWA01000039.1 coordinate 14,814, forward strand.
CCGCCGGGCTCATGCCTCCACCTCCACGATCCGCAGCGTCGGGTATCGTTTCTCGAACATCTTCCGCTTGTCCCGGTATGTCCGAGTCTTCATCCCCTTCACGTCCTCGACGGTGTTCGTCCCGTCCGACCAGCGGATCAGGAAATCCGCGACGTATTCAATCTTGCCGAACGTAATGTCGCCCTTCTGAAAGCCCTCCTGCAGCAGAAACCGCGGCTGAAGGATGAACCATTCGATCACGCCGGCTTGCTGGAGGGCCTTCAGTTCGCAGTACCGGTTCGCCTCAGCCTGTGAGTCGAATGTGATGCCGTCGACGCGTGTCTTCTCGTTCCGGTACTTGCTGCGCTTCTTGCCGTCCAGGTACGCCCGATACTCTTCAACCGTCATGCGTTCCGTCATGCCCATTGCCTCCTCCGGTCCGGCTCTTCCCGGCGCGCCGGCTGCTCACCGTGCCCGCGGTCGAGGCTCACGAACTTGTTGAAGTTCTTCAGGAACACGAGCTCGACCGTGCCGACCGGGCCGTTCCGCTGCTTCGCGATGATGATTTCGATGATGTTCTTCTTCTCCGTCTCCCGGTCGTAATAGTCGTCCCGGTACAGGAACGCGACGATGTCCGCATCCTGCTCGATCGAGCCCGATTCGCGCAGGTCGGAGAGCATCGGACGCTTGTCCTGCCGCTGCTCGACTGCGCGGCTCAGCTGCGACAGGGCGATGACCGGCACGTTCAGCTCGCGCGCGATTTGCTTCAGTGTGCGGGAAATTTCCGAGACTTCCTGCTGCCGGTTCTCGCCTCGCCGACGCGTCTGGACCAGTTGCAGATAGTCGACGATCAGTAGCCCAAGTCCGTGTTCGCGTTGCAGTTTGCGGGCCTTCAGGCGGATATCCTGCACCGTCAGCCCAGGCGTATCGTCGATGTAGATCGGCGCCTCGTTGAGGCTCCCGATTGCCATCGTCAGCTTTTCCCAATCATCACTCTCCAGCCGACCCGTCCGCAGCCTGCTCGCGTCGATCGGTCCCTCGGCCGCGATCATCCGGTCTACCAGTTGCCCAGCGGACATCTCAAGGCTGAAGATCCCGACCGTCTCCCGCGCCCGGATTCCGACATTGGCTGCGATGTTGAGCGCGAATGCCGTCTTCCCGACCGACGGCCGCGCGGCCACGATGATCAGGTCGCTTCGCTGGAAGCCGGTCGTCATCCGGTCCAGATCCGGGTATCCGGTCGGGAGCCCGGTCACGCCGTTCCCCGCCGGGGCTTCCGCGCGCCGCTCAATCTCGTCGTAACGGCTGACTGCAACCTCACCGATTGGCCGGAATGTCTTCTCGGCCGCCGCGCTCTGCTCGAGGATGGACATTGCCTTGTCCTGGACGGCCGCCGCAATCTGGCCGGCCTCACCATCCCCCTGCATGGCCTTCTGCAACGCTTCGCGGAGCATCAGGATCTCAGCACGTTTCAGGTGCCGCTCACGGACGATGCCGGCGTAATACTCGATATTGGCCGCCGTTGGCACAATGCTTTCGAGCCTTGCCAAATAATCAACCCCGCCGACTGTCTCCAACTCGCCGCGTTTGATCAGTTGATCCGTCAGTGTCACGAGGTCGATCGGCTCGCCCGCCTCGCGCAGCTCGCACATGGCCCTGTAAATTCGGGCGTTCCGGGCGTCGTAAAACTCGTCGCCGCGAAGGACGCTTTCTGCCGCGTCGAAGGCGGCGTTATCCAACAGGATTGAGCCGAGCACCGACACCTCTGCCTCGTAGTTCTGCGGCAGTTCAGCCGCCATAAGCTCGTCGCGCAGCAAGCTGCCTCATCCTCTCTTTCACTTCCGGCGGCGCCGGCACGGCTGATCGGGCGAACTCATCGAGCCGTCGAAAATGCTCCTCGCTCTCGCGCCGCAGTTGCTCGTGGTAAATCGTCTCCGGATCCTTGTGTTCGAGCGGCCGCCGCAGGTCGGCGATCGTCGGAGGGAACCGCTCATCCCGGATATGCCGTTCGAGATTCGCCTTTGCCTGCTCAAACGGTGTGTCCGCCAGGTATTGGTGCCAAAATCTCACGTTTTCGCTGCTGCCGTCGAAACCCGGATATGCCCGTTTGATCATAACGAACAGTTCAGCGACTTCCGCTAGCTTCACGCGCCCTCTCCTCCTCGATCAGTCTCGTCAGTTCGTCGATCTGCGCCTGATGACGTGATTTCCGCGGTTGCGCGACAAGGGCGACCGGGGGGAGTGGCACCCCCTCGGGGACTGGCACCCCTTCGGTTATGGCGCGCTCCGTTTCCCATGCCTCGAGGATCGCATTCTTGTAATAAGCGAAGGTCGAGATCTTCGCACCATTTGCCGTTCTCTCCTCGTGCACGGTCCGCATGACCCGGATGATTAGGGTGGGTGGCACTCCCAGGGCGATCATCTCGGTCATAAGCTTCACGTCCGGCGGCTTCACATGTATGTCAAGCTTCCCGTGAAGCGTGCAAAATTCCCTGAAAACTTTCTCGAACTCGGCCGTATCATCAGTAGTAGTAGCAGTAATATCAACTGATATATCTTTTTTAGAGTGGACATTTTTGTCCGGGTGATCGGGCATTTCTGTCCACTCTCTTGTTTCAGATTGGACAATTTTGTCCAATCTCTCTGGTTCAGTTCGGTCATTATTGTCCGTTCTATGATCATCAGATTGGACATATTTGTCCGATCTCTCAGGTTGAGAGTGGACTCTCTTCTTTGAATTTCTGACCTCAATGATGATGCCGTAAGGCGCTCGGGTCACTCTTATGTAGCCATACTGTTCCAGGGATTTGATCCAGCGCCTCACGGTCTTTTCGTCTACCCCAAACGGTTCTGCCATTTCGGACAGCTTCAGTGGTTTCTTCCCCAGTACATGCCCCCAGGTGACCCCTTCCTCGTCCATGACTTCCTTTGTAGTCGCGCTGATGCACCAGGAGAAGAACCACAGGGCCGTTCCTATTTGCTTGTAGTGCTTTGGTTCAAAGATCCCCGAGTACATCGGGAAGGGGTAGCTGTTCATTTCGTATCACCTTCAGGCCGGTATTACCTTCTTCGTGCCCGTGTACCGATGTACCAGGTGCAACTCCCCCGGCGGCGCCTTTGCAACGAGCCAATTGTCCGGATTGAGGCTCACAGCGGCGATCGCCTTCTTCTGCCGCAGCGTCGGTCGTTTCCCCTTCATCGTCAGCCCTCCAGCGGTGTAATAATCGTTCTGGCGTAGGGATCATGCCGCAGCACGTCGTCGATATGGACGGTTATGGTCGTGCCGTAGTGGTCAATCAGCACCAAATGCTCGTATTTGCACCCTCGAATCAGGTAAATGCCCTCGAGCTTTTCGCCTTCCTCGCTGTATCCCCCAAGCCGGACAGCACGTCCGGGATAAAGGACTCCGGCATCAAATACAGGCTTCAAAGTCGTGTAAATCGGTTGTCCCACCGTTCCTACCTCCCCGCAATGTAGACCGGCTTTCCGGTCACTTCCTGCGCCCGGCGTCTGAACAGCGCCTCATCGCTGTTGCTGTCGCTCAGATGCAGCAGATGAATTTCTTGCACCTTCGACATGTCGTTCGCCTTCAAAAAGTCCAGCACGTTCTCAAGCGAGAAGTGCGATCGTAAGAGCCGCGGCCGCATCGCCGGGTGTACGCGGCCGGCGGCGATGTTTTCGTCCAGAATACGGAGCGAATAGTTCGCTTCGATCGCGATGTGCGTGAGGCCGCTGAACGTGTACCGGCAGTAATATGAATCCGTGATAAACACCAGTTTCTCGCCCGTCTGGTTCGCGAGCAGGAACCCCAGCGGCTGCTCCGCGTCATGCTCCACGTCGAACGGCATGATCACCCACGTCCCGACTTCAAACTGCCGTTTTGGCTCGATTACCTTGATCCGGTGGCCACTTAAGCCTCGGGCGGCGGCTGTGCCGGCGCTGACGTAGACGTTGACGCCGGCTTTTGCGAGGTCTGCAGCCGCCCGGGAGTGGTCCATGTGCTCGTGGCTGATCAGGACGCCCGCAAGGCGCGTGACGCGGAAATCCAGCGCCTTGCGGATGTCGGTGAATCGTATGCCGGCCTCGATGAGCAGCTCTGTACGGCCGTCCGTCACGTGGTAGCAGTTGCCGGCGGACGAGCTGGCGAGGGGACGAAATTGGATCATCAGAACGCCGGCTCCGCACCGGCTGCCACGGGATCGCCCGCCTGGTCACCGAAGTCAAAGGCGCTCTGGCCAGCGTCGAATGTCGTCGCTGATGGTTGCTGTCGATCTTCATGTTCAGGCACATTCTGCGGTTGCGGCTCAGGCTCTTTGGCAGTTTGAGCTTCGGGCTGCGTCGCCGGCTTCTCTTCCGGATCAGGCTTAACCGTGTAATCCACGTCGATCGGCTCGCTGTTGGCGTTCTGCAACATCTCGCGCCGCACTTCAGCATAGTCCGGGTCCGTCGCTTCAGCGTGGATCATCTCGACGAATGCGCTGCCGAAGTCCTTCGGGATCTTCTTCACGATGTTGTTCCGCATCTTGCGGATCAGCATCTGCTCGCGGCTCTGATATTCCCGCCATGCCGGGCTGATCCATTTCTGAAGTTCCGGATCGTCCAGCGCGTCCAGGCCGAGCGATTTCGCTTTGTCGAGAACTTCTTTCTTCTTCTCGGCGATCTTCTTCTGCTGTTCCGGCGTCGCGTTGAACCGATCCTTGCAGATGCCGAACGTCTCGTTCATGAGGTTGTTGTTGATGTGCGCGATGAGGTTTTTCGCCACGTCCTCGCGCTCTGCGATGAAGAATTGGATGCTGTCATCCTGGAAGATGATCGGGTACACGACGCGGACGACTTCGCCTTTACCGGTCGGCGTCCACTTCGGCGGTGTCATCTCCAGACCGTTGAAAGAGGGATATTCGAAATGGTCGTGCTCACGCACGAGCCAGAAGGGACGGACTTGCTTCACATTGCGGCCGAATCGGGCAAGGATGGCATCGTTTCCGTCACCCTCGATCCCCATTTCGATCTGTTTCTTCCAACTGTCGCCGATTTTGACGTTGCGCAGTTGGAAGTACACTTCCCGCGGGCTCGCCGCAGCGTTCAGCTTGAGAGCGGCAACGTTCAGCAGGATTTGCGTCACGTTGTTCCTGTCCAGTTGGGGATCGTTCCAGTCGATCCCCTTGCCGTCCAGAACGGCATTGATTGCGCCGATTGCGTTGACGACGCATTGCTTCGCATATTGGTCCATATGGACCCCGTTCGACGTCAGTTGCCGTTCGATCATCGGCGCGAACGTGTCCGTAATCTTGACAAGTCCCGTTGCGTATGCCATGGATCAGACTGCCTCCTTGATTTGGGATTGTTCCGTCTCCACCCTGAGCGTCTTGTCGCCGGCGGAAACGATCAGCCGGATTTGCTGACCCGGAGTCGGCAGCGGCCGCGTGATGCTCTCCGCGTTGTCGAGAAAAATCGGCGCCGCGATGCCGTAGTGCTCGGACAGCGTCGTGATGATGTCGAGGCCGACATTGTGTCGAGCGGCGTTGTTCAGGCTGCCGTAGGGCACGCCGTCGACCATGACTTCGCACGTCTCCTCGAGACCGCCGTTGATTTGCTCCCTGAAAAGCTTGAATTTGGCAAGCCGGAACTTGCTGTTGATCCGGCTTTCCAGCAGATCGACCTTCGCCCGCGTGAACAGATCGAGCAAATGCAGTTCGTGCTCAAGCCGTTCGAACTCGGCGGCCAGCTCCTTCTCCTGCTGCTCCAGTTCGGCGATCCGGGCCTCCTGCCGCCGCACAACGTCGAACTTCGCGCGCTTCGATTCGAGCAGTTCCGCCTCGGTCCGGAGACCGGCCAGTTCGAGCCGAACCTTGTCCAGCGCGCTGACCGTGGACGACCGCAACGCTGCGATCTCAGTTTTGACGGCCTCAAGCTCCTGCTGCTTCTTGATGTACCGCGGATCAGCGGCCACGTCCGTCATGCCGGCCTGCAGTTCGGCCAGTTCTTTCTCGGCGACTTCGACGGCCGCCCATCTCGGCCCGCGGACATCCTGTAGTTCGGCCAGAACCCGTTCGTGCTCAGCCTTTTCGTGAGCCAGCCGCTGAGCCTCCGCGACTTTCTGCTTTCCACGCTGGTTGATCTGCTCCAGACGTTCGGATTTCCGGCGGTTGAACTCGGCCTCTGCCTTCTGCCGGGCGGCAGCGACTTGCTCTTCCGGCAACGCCTGCCCGCACGTAGGGCAGTTGGCGTCTCCGCAACTCGATGCATCGAACTGCTCGGCATTGACCCGGCGCCATTCTTCGCGGAGCCGGGCGGCTTCCTCGTTGAGCTCGGCGATTTCGCGCTCGACCGCCTCGATGCGGCGCCGGCGCTCCTGGATGCCGTAGTCCGCTTCCTCAGCCTGCCGGCGCAGCTCTGCGATCTCCTGCCGTTTCGCTGCCAGCTTGTCCAGCGTGCCGGCTTGCAGTTCGTTCTTGATGGCCAGAAGTTCGGCCTCAAGTTCGCGCTGCCGCCGTTCCTTCTCGGCGATCTCGCCGCCGTTCTGGATTCGCGTCAGTTCGGCTTGCTTCGCATCGATCTGCGCTTTCAGCGCCTCGATTTTCTCGTGCAGCTCGTCCTCGCTGTAGCCGCTGACGTCCGGCTTCGCGCGATTCGCTTCGTCGATCCGGTCCGGGATGCGCTCGAGCTCATCGTTGATCTCCTTGCGACGAGCCAGCACCACTTTGCGATGCTGTTCGATCGTTCGGCCGCCCAGAATCGCCGGCAGGTCCGCCAATTCCGCGCGCGACGCGATCACTTCGTCGTCCTTCAGGTCGCCGCAGACCGTCAATAGGGTTTTGCGGCGGTCCTGCCACTTCATGACCTCATTGAAGTAACGCGGATCCGTCAGCAGACGGAAGATGTCTTCATCGACGATGGCGGCGACGGATGCCTCATATTCGCCCTTCTTAACGGGCACACCGTCGACGAAGTAATCCGTCGTGTGCCCCGAAAACACGGCCTCCACTCTGCCGCGGGTCTTTGTCCACTTCTCGCGATATACTTTCCGAAGTGTTGTCCTCCGGCCATCAACCAGCAGCATTCCCTCGACTTCGTGCTCGAGGTTGTGAATCGGCGTGCCGTCCGGCCGCAGCGTCTTGATTTCAAAGTTGCCCGTGCTCTTGTTCTCGCTGTCCTTGTCGAAGAGAAGCCAGCTCCAGGCGTCGAACAGCGTGGTCTTGCCCGCAGCATTGTCTCCGTAGACGTTCACGTTTGCGCCGCGGGCATCCAGCGTGAAATCCCGGATGCCCTTGAAATTGCGCAACACCAACCGTTCCAGAACGATCTGCTTCATGCTTTACCTCCTTGTCTCCACCCTACCTTGCATGGTAGAATAGCCGTGATAGGTTGATTTTGTGTTGACCCGTTGCCGCGGGTCATTTTTCGTTTTTTTCAAGTTCTTCAACTTCCAACATGACTTCTTCGAGTTCATCATTGATGCTTTCAAGTTCGTCGATGAACGTTGCGATGTTTCGCAAGATTTCTTGAGTTGAATTGTAGCGGTCATCAATTCCACTTTTGAAATCATTCAGTTTATCAAGCTGCTTTTCTATCCGATTTTTCAGACTCACTGCCACAACCTCCCTTCCGTAATATGATCAAGGTGGGCAGGGACTCGAACCCTGCATCGGTTTGCACTGTAGTTTATAGTCGCCAGTTTCGGACTGACTTCACCGGAAAGCCAAGCGGGTATCTTCCTGCATGTTCATGACATGCAAACTCTTATAAGCGCCGGGGATTTTCACCCCTATTTCGCTTGCCACCAAGGCGCTGCATACACCGTTCTGCCACCACCTCGGATGCGTCAGCCGCATCGTAGAGCGCTCGATGTCATCGGTGCAGGGGGTGGGACACCTCGTTCGAACGCTCTACGACGGGGCCGACGGCCCCTATGCGACGCCATTCTCAATCGCGGCGTCAAGTTCCGCGTTCAGAATTCGTTGCTGGTCCGGTGTTTCGTGATACCGGACCCGTTCGAGATGCGTCCGGATCGTCTCTGCGATCTCGGCCAGGTCATCGTCCGTGACTTGCAACCGAACCGTCGTCCCGGCGCCGGAGATCACCAACTCCGTAGGGTCCCAGCGATCTTCCGGCTTCACTTTCACGTGGACGATATCTCTTGAAAGATCGACCGTAAATTCCGGCATCGTCATGCTCCTTTCTTCTGCTGGAGTTCAGCGACTGCCCGACACAGGCGGGCGAACGTGCTGTCCGAGACCGCTTCAGGGTGGACGCAGTGCCGACCGTTCGCCAACGTCTCCCGGACAGCCTCCTCGACCGTGAGCCCGCGGCACATCACCCGGGCGAAGGCCATTGTGACGGCTGCCTGTTCCGCCTTCTTCGAGAGCCAGCGGAACTTCATACATGCCGTTCCCTTTCCCGGTGGAATCGTGGTATAATGGACACGAAGAGCTTTCCAAAATGCATCTTCCAGAACGTCCGGCCTGCCCGCCGGGCGTTTCGCTTTTCTTCCTCCGCGAACCTGATCATTCGCTCCAGATACGCTTCCATGTCCGCGAGTTTGGCCTGATCAATCCTGTCCGGATGCTTCCGGATCCAGCGCAGATTGTGCCGCGCCCTCCGAGCTGCCGCCTCAGCTTCACGCGCCAGTGCTTGTCTGTCCAACTTGCTCCCCCTCCTCATTGAGCGGTATAGCCGGTTTCCAACGATAACCGGATGCTTTGATCCTGCGATTGAGCTCCGCTTTGTACTGCATCAGCCGTTCGAATCGATACCGGTTCCGCATGTGTTGCGGCCGTCTGTCGGTTGCATACGTTGCCGCTTTTCGCGTGTAAAACTGGATGCGACGAATATGCTCAATCATGTGTCATTGCTCCTTTCCTCACCCCATCCCCGTCAGTCCGAGGATGGTCTGCATAATTTGCAGCCCGTCGAGGCCGCAGAAGTACGCCACCATCACTTCATGCGCGTTCGTCTCGCGGAGCCAGCGGAGGAATATTGACGCCGTCGGCTCCTTCGAACCAGTCTCGAATTTCGAAATGTCCGACTGGTTGTAGTGGAGCCGATCAGCTAATTCCTCCTGGCTGAGTCCGGCCCGGAGGCGCACAGCTTTCAAAATTGCACCCAAATCGCCTTTCACGTTCACCCCCCCTTCAAATCAGATCGCCAACTTTCGTTTCTCGGCATCCCTCCTTTTGGTAGAATAGAATCAGTATGTTAAGGGAGGCCGATGCCGTGAAGTTCTACCTTGTCGCATACGAGCTTCAGAACCATGAAGAATCCTTCGAAAGTATGTTCCACTTGCTGAATTCACAAGGAAAAGCGATTCAAGTTAACAAGCATGCGATCATCCTCGCCAGTGAATTAAGCGCTCAGGAAGTTCACGACGCCATTCGTGATCACGCCGAATTCTATGATGAATGGATCATTACAAAGCTTGATAAAGATGAGTTCATCGGCCGATCAGCAAAGGTGGAGTTGGTCAACCGTTTTCTGCGCAATCACGGCTTCAGATGAGCGCCAAATTCTCCAGGCGGATGTGCCGCCATGTAGCTTGCAGCCCGCGCCTTCTCTTCTTCGCTGAGTTCGGGGACCGCAACATCGAATTTGATAATTCTTGTGTTGCAACGCGGGCAGGCATCTTCTTTGGCGCGCCTATCCATGCAGTAAGGGCAAATCCAAACCGGGACCGTATTCACCGTATCACCCCTTTCAATCCGACATTCCATCCCGGAATAGTGCAGGGACGAAAAGCGTTGTATATTTGATGTGGCCCAACCCTACACCCCTGTGCCGCCAGCTCGCGTTGGGCTGGCGGGCTTTTTGTCATGCGACCGAGTCGGAGCGGATGCTCTCCAACTCGAGCTGATCCAACACTTTGTCAAGCGTAGATGCACGCAGAACGATGCGGCCGGCCAACCTTGAAACCGGGATCACTCTCTCTCGGATCAACTTCCGTACCGTGTCCGGGTGGACGCCGAGATAGATCGCGGCTTCTTCAACCGTCAGCGTCGCCCGCTGGACCGTTTGCTGCTGCTTGATCTCTGCGGAGACCATTGCGGGCAGGATGGTTTCGACGAATTGCTTGAGTGCTTCGACTATCGCGGCTTCGGCGGACATTGTCGCTTGGTTCATGTCTGCGCTCCTTTCATGCGGATTCTGCGTCGCGGGCACTATTGCCGTTTTTACAAACCCTGTCTTGTTCCTTACGGGAACATTGCTCGTCAAAAAAAAGAGTCCAATTAAACCCCAATGTTTCGGCAATCGACTTTGCGACTTCAACAGAAGGGGTTTTCATGCCGGATTCAATAGATGTGTAGTACGAACGCGAAATTCCGGCGTTCTCTGCAACCGTTTCTTGGGTCAGACTCCTTTGCTCTCGCGCTTCTTTCAGCCAGGACCTCACCTCTTTCACCTCCGTGCAGTTCCTTATAGTAACATCGACTAGTTTAAGTATATGTTCCTTTCGGAAACATGTCAACAATAAATTTATACTTTCAGTAACATTTTGTTTATGTTTCTTTCGGCAACATTATAATTAGGGGTATCAACAAAAGAGTGGTGTTAATGATGGATGGATTCGGGCGTAGATTGAAGGCGCTGAGGGAGTCAAGAAAAATAAAGGATTCTAGGTGGACTCAAGAATATGTTGCGGACTTAATTGGGGTTGCTCGCTCTACTTATACCGCATATGAAAACGGAACGAAGCAACCCCCTTTGGAGACGGTCTCAAAAATTGCAGATTTGTTTGATAGTAACGTTGATTATCTTCTCGGACGCAATCATGATCCAAAGCCAAGGAATGTGACATACGATGATCTGGACGAGGACGAGCGAAGATTTATTGAACAACTTCGTGAAGTAGCAAATGAATACGGGGTCGAACTAACTGACCCCGCTTTTCTGAAGGCACTCGATGCAGCGTTTGATCTGGCGAAAAGAATTAGGGGATCGGAGGATCAACGAAACCAGTGATGCAACCATATTCTCATCGATGCAATCTTCTTCAAACTCTCGACCAATTTTGACGTCTTCCATGGCTCTGATCCTCCGTTTCCTTGTCGTATAGATAAAAAAATTGCGGTTGCCAGCGGTAACCACTATTGTAAGTTCCAGCGCTCACAGTTCTATTTTATATAGAACATGTGTTCGTATCAAGGTGATTATTTCTAAAAGGGGGGTGTGTCCGTGATTGTGTTCATCTTAACTTGCGTAGTAGTGGGGTTGTTTCTCGGCGTCATTTTAGCCGGCGGAAATGGAATAATCACCCTTTTTTCCGATCCTATCGAGTGCCCAGCATGCGGTCGAAAGATCAAGGTCCGGGGCAATTCTACGCGCTGCTATAAATGCAGGTCGAAATTGTACAAGCATGCCAATGGCCAGTACATGGTGCGACAATAAGAAGGTGGTGTTATTTTGGGACTCTGCTATCGTCTTCAGGTCGATACGATGAAGAAGAAGATTGCCATCCTGAAGCCAAACGAGCAGCACCTGCCTGATGTGGAAAAGACGTTCTTCGCTGAACTCTCGTTCGGTACATACGACGAGTCGACCGTCATGCTGACGGCCGACGATCTAATCGTTGATGAATCCGGCCGGATCGGCGTCGACTTCGAAAAACTCGGCCCGCTGCCGGCCGGCGCGAGATTCGGAATTACATCTGAGGAGCTGGTGAAGTTCAAAAATCGCTTCCGCCCGTAAGGGCATTTTTTCTCCTGTTCTATCCGAACATTCATTCGCTTTCAAGGAGGGGATATTGTGGCATCGTTTGAACGAAGGGGAAAAAATTCCTGGCGTCTGGTCCTCTCTCTCGGGTTTGGACCGAACAGAAAACGGATGAAGCAGTATCAATCGCTGGTAATAGAAGATCCAGCACTGCAACAGTCCATCTCGGCTCTGGATGAGATCGATCCCAATATTCTCAAGTCAGCAAATAATCTGAACCGATTTATCGAAAGTAAAGAGGCGACTTCGACGGCGATTCGGCATGCGAAAAAGTTGAACCAACATTTCCAGGACGAATACCTCAAGTTTAAGTATCAGGCCGAAACCGGATCGCTTGTGAGGGTAAAAAAGATCAAGTTCGCGGACTTCGTAGAAATTTGGCGCGAAAAATACGGATCAGATCCAGAAAAGCTCTCACCAGCGACTTACTCCAACTACAACATCGTCATCAATTCACGGCTCATTCCGGCTTTTGGACATTTCTGGATCGATGAGATCACGCCGCTCATGATCCTGTCGTTTCTAAAAGATTTGGAGAAACCAGGCGCCAGGCTGACTCCGAAAATGTCCGGAACACTGACCGAACGGCAAAAGGAAAAACTGATGAAACCGCTCGATGTAGGAACGATCGGGTATATTTATCGCGTTCTGAAGAATATACTCAACCGAGCAGTAGAATGGAAACTACTCGCAGAGAATCCGATGAACGGTATTCCGAAACCCGGCGAAAAAGACCCTAAGAGAAAGCTTCTCGAGCAGCGGGAAAATCCACAGTTTTATGACGAGGCCGAAGCTCAGCGCGTCGTCGATGCGCTCTACAAAGAGTCACGTAAATGGAGACTCCTGATATTGGGGTCCATGATTGGCGGCGCCCGTCGGGGGGAACTGAACGGTTTGGAATGGCCGTACGTCCATTTTGATGAAGGGTATATTTCCATCGAGAACAATATCCCTCTATCGAAACACGGGAAAGCAGTTGAGAAAGGCCCAAAGTCGATCGCATCATACCGCAACATAGACATGCCGAAATGGTACATGGATGAGCTACGGGCGTACAAAGATGAGTGGAATCACGAGAAGGAACAGCTCGAGGCTGAGGGGCTCTGGCAAGGCGGAGACCGTCAGTACGTCTTCCATAATGGCACCGGCAAGCCGTACTACTACCAGCACCCATCAAAGTGGTGGAAACGGTTCTGTGAGCGGCATGGCATTCGATACATCAAATTCCATGGCCTTCGGCACAGCTCCGGTACACTGCTGCTTGAAGACGAAGACGAATCGAACTTTGATTCGATCCTGAAAGTTATCCAGCAGCGCCTCGGTCATTCTAGGTTTTCCACAACATCGGACGTTTATGTACATGTAACGAAAAAAGTCAAGCGGCGGGCGGCCGGCAAATATGACAAGTTCGCCAGAGGTAATGCTACCATTCCGAAGGGGGACAATGGGGACAAATTGGGGACACAAATCTTCGGAAAAGATCATTTCGAATCGTCCGAAAACAACCTCCCATTGCAATAAACGCCCATATATCAGGCTTTTTCAGATCGCTTCATATCCCTTCAGAAGGAGGAATCTCCTTTGACAGGGTGGGGGTCAGTGGTTCGAGCCCACTACAGATCACCATTATCAAACGTCCGAGAACCCTTGAGATTCAAGGGTTCTTTTTCTTTTTGCCCGGCAGTTGCCACGCAACTTTTCGACAGTTTCAGGCGTCCAATGGTTTATAAAGGATGCTTGCCTTGCACATCAAACGCTTCGAGGTGATCGGCATGATGAACACGCGCAGAAGCTGTCGGCATCGGCTTCCGGCTGCAATGCTTGCGGCATGGCTGCTGATCTGGCTGTCATTCGCCGGACCGGCCGCGGCATTTCCGGACATTCAAGGCGACCCGAACGCCGACCGGATACGCCAGCTTCAGGAAGAAGGCGTCGTATCGGGCGATGCGAACGGGCGGTTCCGGCCGGACGACAGGCTGACGTATGCGGAAGGCGTTTCCATGATCGTCAAGGGACTCAAGCTCGGACTCGACGGAATCCAATTCGTCAAAGAACCGAAGGCAAGCGATTCCTATGATTTCGTCCTGGACGGCAAATGGTATTCCGACGCATTCATCACGGCAAGCTTCTATCTCGACATGCCGCGCAGCGTCAAACCCGACCTGTCGATGACGCGCGAGCGCTTTGCCTATCATCTCTATCGCGGACTTGCGGCCAAATCCGGCTTTGCCCTTCCGAAGCCGAAACTGGTGATCGAAGACCTCGCCGACATCGCACCGGAGTACCGCGATAGCGTGCAGCTGCTGCTTTTTGCCGGCATAGCGGAACTGAATAAGGACCGGCGTTTCGAATCGAAGCGGGCCATCACGCGCAGCGAAGCAGCCGGCATGGTCTACGAAGCTTCAGCCTTTCTCCGGCAGCTTGAAGCGTCGGGCAAAGCCGTGAAGGCAGCCGATCCGTCGCCGCTGACCGGCCTGAAGATTGAATCCGCGCCGCTGACCGGCGAAGTGAACACGGTGACCGTTCGGGCGACCGCGCCCCATCCCGGCTACGGCATCCGGGTGACGTCCATTGTATTTGATGAAGGCAAGGCATTCTTGCATGTCGAGCCGGTCATGCCCAATCCCGACCGCATCTACCCGCAGGTGCTGACCGAGGTCTCGACGGCGGTGTACATCGGCGCGGAATACACGCCGGTGCTTGCGCTGCCGGAATAACCGGTCGGCGGGACGCGCGTTACGGCAGAAACCCTTCCCGGCTCCACAACGCGATGCTCCCGGATTTGCCGGCATGACGGCGCAACGTGTCGTAGAACGTTCGCGCCGTCTCCGGATGATATTGATCCCCTTCCCCGGCTTGCTCATACATCCTGCGAATGCCCAGCGCTTCCGTCCGCTTCCCTCCCGCACCGTCGCCGTGAAAGAAATCGTCCACGACGATGCGCGGCGCCATGTGAGCCAGATCGGCGGCGAACGATTCGCCGTGCGGCAGCAGCGGCGATACGGCAATTTGCACGTCAACACCGGCATCCCGCAACTCCGCGAGCGCGCGCTTCCTGGCCGCGATGGGCGGCGCCTTTGGCGTGAATCGCCTGCGGACGGACTCCAGGTCCGTCTCGATCGTCATGCTGACGCGCACGCGGGTTCCGAGGCCGCGGAGCAGCTCCGCATCGCGCACCACGAGGGGGCTGCGCGTCTGCAGCAGCACGAAGTCGGCCGGCATCTCCGCCATGGTCTCCAAAATGGCGCGCGTGACGCCGAATCGGGCTTCTGCCGGCTGATACGGATCCGTCGCAGACCCCACGAAGACGGTCATTCTCCCCCGCCTTCGGGTCCGCTGCCATTCCCTGCGGAACGCCTCCCGGTCCATCCGCTTCACGTCGACCCATTCGCCCCAGGCAGACGCACGGAACATGCCGACCGGCATTCTGCGGACATAGCAGTAGGAGCAGCCGAATGCGCAGCCGGCGTAAGGGTTGAGCGTATGCGTGTACCCTTCCAGAAATCCGCCGGCCGGATTCAGCATCCGGCCGGGAGTCTTGAATCGGACGTCCATCCTTGAGCACCGCCTCCCGCACCGTTCGAAAGTTGAAGGCCGGCCGAATTCATCGGCCGGCCTTGCTGCACTTGATCCGCTTCTGACGCATCATCGTTCAAACGGGGAATAAAGCCCGCGCGCATAGCCGCGCGCGCGGCGTTTGACGACCAGTTCTTCCGGCACATCCTTGCGATGCACGCGGGACACCGGGGCGCTCGGCGCTTTCTTGGAAGGGTACGGCTCAAAGAACACCTGATGGGTCTCGTCATCGTACCACTTCACCTTGTCCATCTGGACAAGGTAGCCGCGCTCCAGCTTTTTGAACCCCATCGTTGACAGGAATCGCTCCTGCTCCTCGAGCGTGCTGATTTGGCTGAATACTTCGTCCTGGGTCTGGTACTTGATGACGTTGCTTTCCACAAAGGTGAAGAAGACGTCGTTCAAGTCGAGCATGACGATTTCGAATTCTTGTCGGCTTATGCGTCTGACTACCGGGATTTCCATGTTATGCGTCCTTCCTTCTGAGTTCAGCCGGGATCTTCGGGTTGTTGAAATAATACAGCGAACCGGTCAGAACGAACAGCGAGGCCAGGCCCGCTATGCCGGCAGCGACTACCCGAAGTACGCGTCTCTTCATCCTTGTTCACCCCCTTCCGGCGTGTTCTTGATGAGCAAGGACACGGCTTGCAAGAAGCATACCAAGGCCAGCACATCCGACCGGATGAAGAAATTGGCCGCTACCGCGGCGGTCGTGAGCGCTTTGAGCAACGGATAGCAGCCGGGAGCAATTCTCGCGTACTTGTCCAGATTGGAAGGGGAGAAAAAAAGGAAGAGCAGCGCCGCTGCCGCCGTGAAGACGAGAACCCAAAGATCGTTCAAACGAATATGCGGTATGACGGACATGACGGCGGTGGAGGCGATGATGCAGAACCATCCGGATTTCAGATGATACCCGCCGCTGAACATCCGGATCAGCGCGAACGAAACCAGCGAAAGCGCCGTATCGGGCAGGGCGTCGGTGAACCATCCGATCAGCAGCGTGAGGCCAATGATCGACAAGGTGTTGCCCGCAACGTTCAGCGCGTAATAAATGACGTCCACGGAAGGCGGCGATACCCCGTTGCGCACCATGCCCCCATGCAGCGACTCGGCGGCTCTACGAAGCATCCTCATAATCCTTCCTCAAGAGATAGTACAGGAATATGGGAAGCGTAACAAAAAACACAATATAGGTAAACAAGAAGTAATTGTCGAATTTGTCCCGGAACAGGTATGCCGCAGCCGCGCCAAGGGAAATGCACAGCACGATGGTGAAGAGCAAGATGGCATTCGTGCCGCTGAACCGCACATCCGCGCGATGCGAGGTCGGAACAAAATCAAAGTTCCAGTTCATGACATAGAGAAGCCGGCACAGCGCAAGTTCAAGAATGGCCGTGAGCACCTGGATGGAGGACATGATCCAGGGGTTGTTCTGAATGTCGGTCAAAGTCAGATCGAGCATGAACATCAATCCGGAAACGACGATGCCCTGAAGCACAAACCCCGCCACGAAACCGGAAAAATTCATAATGATCGAATAGAACATCGGAACTCTGAACAACAGACAGAACCAGATCACCAGCAGAATGAGCTGGATGTAGGATGAGAATTCGGCCAGGTTCTCATTGAGCCGTGTGACATAGGAAATTTGGCTCATCAGAAAAGCGATCAACAGGGTGAACGCTATCATTTTGGGCTTGATGCGGAAACGGAACAAGGTGAACATGAAAACGAAATAAGCGAAATATTCAAATGACGAACCAATCAAAAAAAGAATATAATCCACGGCCGACCGTGCTCCTTTGGCTTCCAGGGTTGTCCATTCGCTATATTTCGATTATATTGCCTTTCCCTCCGGGCATCAATCTCCAAATGATCAATTGTTCACGGCATGGCCGGCATCCGCAGCCAAACAAAAAACGTCAAATGAATTCGATCATTTGACGTTTCTGATAACAAGCGCTTATATAAAAACGATCATGCCAGGAATGAACTCAGATGGTGCCGAGGACGGGAATCGAACCCGTACGGGTGCCACCACCCGCAGGATTTTAAGTCCTGTGCGTCTGCCAGTTCCGCCACCCCGGCGCGATTCCTACCCATGATGGTGGGCCCTGAGGGACTCGAACCCCCGACCAATCGGTTATGAGCCGACCGCTCTAACCAACTGAGCTAAGGGCCCCGGAAGTTCCGTACGGAGATCATGGTTGCGGGGGCAGGATTTGAACCTGCGGCCTTCGGGTTATGAGCCCGACGAGCTACCGGACTGCTCCACCCCGCGTCAATTCAGTGAAGCACTGCACTACAGCGACAAACTTAACTATACAATAGCCGTTCCCTGTGCGTCAAGTATCAAGGGTCTCCCGGATTCCGGACGATCATGAAGCCGGGCAGATCCCGGACGCACAGCGGCTGACATCCGGGATCATTACGGCAGGTAGCGGACGCCGTAGCGGCCTTTGCGCGAACGGAACACTTCAATTTCACGCGGACAGTCGCAGCCGTATATCCACCAGTCGTTCTCCATTCGCTTGACCAGGCAGCCCGCCTGAAATTTCGTATCATATAATCGGACCCAGTATACCCAACCCATGTCCATCCTCCCCGCTTGTGAAGATTCGCTGTTAGAATGCCCGCATCCGCGGAAATTCAAGCGGGGCGTCCGACCAAGGTCGGACGGTCAACGGTCGGACGACCAAAGGTCGGACGGCCATGGCCGGAAGGGCCGCGGGTCGGACTTCCGCAGCCAGGACTGCCCGTGGCTGCGGGAGCCGCCGGCGTCAGTCGATGACGACCGCATCGTCAAACGGGATGACCGGCGCTTCGACGTCCGTATTCGAATTGCCCTTGTTCTGCAAGATGGCATTGCCCTCGGTTTCCCATTCGGCAAGCGCATCTTTTACCGACTTCTTGTCATCGATCACTTCCTGGAACTTGGTCCGCCCGATGCTTTCCACTTGCCACAGATTCGGATTGTTCCGGTAGATTTTGTCCGTATCGGTCGTTGACGGCGGGACCGGCTTCAGCGTCGTGAACGCGTCAAGGTTGAAGCTGAGACCGGCCGGCGGTTTCAGGAATTCCTTGCGCGCCGACAGTTCATACATCGAGCGCGATTTCAGTTTGGCCCAATCCTTGCCATTGATGAACTTCACGTAATCCCAGGCGTCATCCGGATTTTGCGCCTTGGCATTGATCGCGGTGAGCGAGTTCAGATACGTGCTGCTGCCGATGCCCGGCGCTTCCTCATGCTGCGGCAGCGTGACGACATCCCAGTCCGGAGCCTGGAAGTTGGCGTTCTGGCTGGCATACTCCGCCGCCGCCTGCAGTTCGGTGATGTAGCCGTAATCCGCGGTGACCATCGCCACTTTGCCGGAAATGAACGGATCGCCGGCGAACGGGTTCGGCTGCTCGCCTTCTTTCACTTCCCAGGCATTGCCCAAGTCTTCCCAAGTCGGCACAATGTCGTTCTTGTGAAGATCCGCCATCGAGGTCCATACGCGTTCCCAGAGCGGCGAGTTGACCGTCATTTTCTCGCCGTTGTCGTCGAATACCTTCAATTGCAGCGGCGCGGCATAGGTGTACTGCATGTCGTAGTACGGATCGCCGATCCACCGGTTGAAGCTGAGGCCGAAAATCCGTTCCTGCCCTTCGCCGCGCGATACGCGTTTCGCGAGATCGAAGATTTCCGGCCAGAACATGTTGTCGGTCGGCGGGGTCACGCCCGCTTCATTGAACAGCTTCTTGTTGTAAAAGAGCGCGTTCGAGCTGAACGTCGGCGCAAGCGCGTAGAGATTGTTGTCGCCGACCGACTTGATGCCTTCCAGCACCGTCGGCACGAAGTCCTCCAGATCGAATTTGTCCCGCTGAATGAGCGGATCGAGCTGCTGCAGCAAGTTGTCCTGCACCAGACGGCGCAAATAGGTGTAGTCCACGATCAGCACATCGACGGGGTTGTCGCCGGTCAGCATTTTCGTCAGTTCCTCATAGGGATCGATCTGCTGCTGCTCTTCGCCCGTGTTGAATCGCTGCTTGTTCCAATCGATGGCCGATACGATCTGGATCTCGATATCAGAATTGAGCAGTTCGTACGAATCGGTGTACTGCTGCCGGAACCAGACTTCATCGCTCGGGCCGCCGTACAGGGTGCCGATGCGGAGCACGCGGGTTTCCGCGCCGCCCTGATCGCTTCCCTTGCTGCACGCCGCAAGCAGCGACATCATCATCAGCGCCGCCAGCAGAGCCGCGAAAGTCCGTTTCCATCCGCCGGCTTTGCCGGCCCTTTTCTCATAGGTGATCATGGTTCTCATCCCCCCAAAGATTTCGGCGCCGTGATGATAATCCGTTCGCCGTCAAATTCCATTGATGCTTTATCGCGAATGCCGAGGGCCGTCAAATAATCCTTCGGCACTTGCAACCGTCCTGCACGGTCGAGCACGACATACTCTTCATGCGCGTCCTTCAGCCCGCGGATCTCGCTGTCCGGCTTGTCGAGATTCTCGTTGCGCTTCACGAATTCGGTGCTGGTCAGACCGTCGCGGATCGCGACGACCCGGTCCACCTTGCCCGCCAGCGACAGGTCGTGCGTGACGATGACGATCGTGACGCCGAGCTCGCGGTTGAGCCGGCGGAAGATGTCCATGATCATGTCGGACGTCTTCGTATCGACCGATCCGGTCGGTTCGTCCGCCAGCAGAAGCTGCGGCCGGTTCGCCAGGGAGATCGCGATCGCGACCCGCTGCTGCTCGCCGCCGGACAGCTGGTGCAGCTTGTTCATCATCCGGTGTCCCAGCCCGACCATCTCGAGCAGCTGCTTCGCATAGGCGCGGTCAAGCTTGCCGGAGAGCATCATCGGCATCTCGACGTTCTCCAGCGCGGACAGATAGGGCAGCAGGTTGCGGGCGTTGTTCTGCCAGATGAATCCGACCGTCTTCCGCTTGTACTCGACGAGCTGCTCATCCGTAATTTTCAGCAGATCCCACGGACCGACGCGTACGCGTCCGGCCGACGGCCGGTCGAGGCCGCCGAGAATATTGAGCAGTGTCGACTTGCCGCTGCCGCTGTTGCCGATAATCGCCATCATTTCGCCTTTGCGGACGGTCAGGTTCAAACCTTGCAGCGCGACGACTTCCAGCTCGTCGGTTTTGTAGATTTTCACCAAGCCTTCGCATTCGATCATCGTTTCGGCCGACGTCTCCATCGATCACCGCTCCTCTCCCATCTTCACGGCCTGATGTACGCGCAGCCTGCGGATATGCAGGAACAAGAGCGCGGCGCCGGTCAGCAACATGAATCCGACGACGATATACAGCTGAATCGCATCCTGCTGCTCGAAAATGACCCGGAACGGCGGCACGGCATTGGCGACATTCTCCGCCGTCTGCAGGAACGGCAGGAACAGCCGGCTGGCCACCTTGCCGATGATGAAGCCGAGGCCGATCGCCAGGCCGCCCGTGAAGATCTGCTCCAGGAGCAGCATGCCGGTCAGCTGCTTCCTCGACAGCCCCATCGCGCGCAGCACGCCGAACTGCACAATCCGCCCGGACAGATTGAAGAACCAGTAGAGCAGATAGCCTGCCAGCGAGATGATGACCGAGACGAGGAAACCGAGACTGAGAATGCCGAAGACGCCGCCGCGCGTCGGATGCTTCGACTGGGTGATCAGCTCGGACCGGACATCCGTGACTGACGCCAGCTCGATGCCTTGATCCATCAAGGCTGTCACGATCGGCGCCACCTTCGCGTCCGGCTTCATCTTGAGCCATACTTCATACGGAATGAGCGGCACCTGGTCGTAGATGTAATCCAGATTGGCGATCACGAACGGCGATTGATCGGGATACTGCGACGGCCAGTATGGCAAAATGCCGACGATGACAAATTCCAGCATGCCGTCCGTCAGCCCCACCGAGATCAGATCGCCCGGCTTGAGCTGATAGCGCTCCGCCACATTCGACGGAATGATGGCCGCATGTTCGTATCGGCCCAGGAAATCCAGATAGTAGAACGGATGGATCGGGAACAAATCTTCCCGGAACCAGGCGACCTCGGCAAATTGGTCGTTGTTGATGCCCATCAGCGTCCCCTGACCGATCGACCGGCCGGAGACAACGATGTTGCCCCTCGTCTTGAGCACGCGCGCCGCGGCTTCGACGCCGTCCAGCGTGCGGAAGATTTCGAACGGCGGCTCAATGTAGTTGATGCGGGTCGGCGTACCCGATCCGCCGCCGGGATTGCCGCCGGGTCCTCCGGGATTGCCGCCCGGGTTGCCGCCGGGATTCTCGCCGGGGTTTCCGCCCGGATTCCCGCCGGGGTTTCCGCCGGGGTTGCCGCTCTGAGGCGGCACTTCCGCGCGTCCTTCCCACACGGTCTGGATGATGACGTCCGAGCCGTAGCGGTACAGGATGCGCTCGGTCGAGTTCAGATCGATCGTGCGCGCCGCCGCTGCGTTGTAGACGCCGAGACCGAGCGTCAGGATGAGCAGGATCATGAGCGGATAGTACGCGCCGGACGAGCGCGACAACTGCGTCAAGGTCAAATACAGCGGCAGCGGCAGCATTTTCCGCCCGAGCCATCCGATCAGCTTGAGCAGCAGCGGGAACAGCCGCAGGCAGAACAAGCCGATGGCGAAGATGGCGATGGCCGGGACAAAGAACAGGAACGGATTGACGTTCAACTGATCCGTCGTCATGCCGGTCCGGAACGTCAGCATCTGCCGCTCGTTGAACAGATACCAGCCGTATCCGGCTACGCCGATCAGCGCCACATCGAGGAACCAGCGCTGCCAGAGCGGTCTGCGGTCGCTTCTTGCGAGCTGCCGCTTGTAATCGACGATCGAGGACCGCGCATACAGGATGGCCGGGATGACCGTCGACAGAATGGCGAGCAGCACGGCCGCGACGCCCGCGATGGCCGCCTCCGTCGAGAAGCCGACGGGGATCGCCTTGCGGTCCACGAACGTCAGGAAGCCGTTCGCCGAACCGATGCTCTTCGCCATGAACCAGCCGATGAGCGGTCCGAGCACCAGCGCGGTTCCGCCGAGCAGCAGCCCTTCCAGGACGTAGATCCAGATGATCTGCCGCGTGCCGGCGCCGCGGCTGCGCAGGACGGCGATGTCGCTCCGCTGCTTCTCCAGCGATTGCTTCGCGTTCATCGCAATGAAGTAGAACACCATGGCGATCATCGGCGCGGCGAGGGTGAAGAGCAGTGTCTGCAGCTGCAAGCCTTGCCGGCGGAATTCGGTCAGCGTATTCGCGAACGAGATTTCCACCCGCGTGTCCTTGAGCAGCTGATACAGCTCGATATCGAGCCGGTCCAGCGTCCTTCTGAGCGGCGCGAGCTGGCTCGTCTTGATCTCGCGAAGATCGAAGGAATAGTACCAGTAGGCGTTGTGAACCGGCACCCCCGCGCCGATCAGCTTGTCGGCGAAGGCGTCCTCGCTGACAAGCAGCGTATTCATGATCGACTCAAGCCCCTGAAACCAGTAGGGATCGGTCTGGTCCAGCGGCATGTACGCGCCGACGATCTTCACCTTGAGCACGAGATTCAGACCGCCGTAGATCGGATAATACAGTTCGTCTCCGATGTGCAGGTCGTTGCGGTAGAGCGCCTCTTCCAGCATGACAGCCTCGATGACGCCGTCGTCCGCGCCCTCGTCGCCATACATGCGGCCCTGCATCATCTCGACCTTCTCTTCAAGACCGGACATCGTCGCGATCGTCATCTGCCGGACGCGGCTCGCATCGACCTTCGTCGGGTCGACCGGCGCCGTCTCCGTGCCGCGGATCGACCGGACGGAAGCGAACGTGTCATATGGGAATCCGATCCGCTCCGGCACTTTCTCACGGATGAAGGCATCCACATCGGGAAGTCCGGCCTGGTCGGCGGCGGTGGAACCGCCGCTCGCCTGATAGCGGATGAGCAGCGAACCGGCCGGCATGCCGGTGCTTTTCTCCCGGAGCGAATCGGCCACGACCCGCTTGAGCGCGCCGTCCGCATACATCGGTATGCTGACGGTGAACGCGACGGCCGCGATCAGCCCCGCCGCCGTGCTGAGCGTCAGCCAGCGGGTATTCCACATTTTGCGGAACAGAAACCGTAGAAGCGGCATACCCATCGCTTATCGACCCACGACTTTCTGTCCCGGCGTAAGACCTTCGAGGATTTCAACCAGCGTCGCCGTCTGCTGGCCGACCGCCACATCGACTTCGCGCTTGCTGCCGTCCTCTTCCACGACTTGAACGTAGGTCCGGGAACCGATCGTCCGGAGCGCCGATGGCGGGATGACGATCGCGTTCTCCTTCCGGTTGATGATGACGTTCGCCGACAGCGGCGTGCCGCGGTTCACGCCTTCCGGAATGCCGCCGATGTCGATCTGCACATAATCTTCCGGCCGCTCGGAGCGCTGCTGCTGCTGGGGAGGCCAGCCCCCGTTTCCTTCGTCGTCCGATTGCGCAACCGGCAGCAGCGAGACCTTGCCTTCGAACTTGCCCGCCCCGTTGATGTCGACGACCGCCGGCATGCCGACCGCGATCTTCTCCAGATCGCTCTTCGAGAAATCGGCGGTCACCACCAGCCGGCCGGTGTCGGCGATGGTGACGACCGGATCATACGCCTTGATGAGCGCGCCTTTCTCGACGTTCACCTGGACGACGGTGCCCGAGAACGGCGCCGTAAGCACCGCTTTCGCGATCTCGTTCTCCAGATCGACGATCGCCTGCCGCTGCTCTTCAAAGCTGATGACTTCCATCTCGTAATCGACCGGGTCCATCTCGTCGCGTTTGCGGATCGTATCCTTCATCCTTGTCTCCGCACTCCGGAACTGCAGCTTCTTCTGGCGCAGCTCTTTCTCCATGTCGTCCACGTCGAGCACGGCGATGACCTGCCCGGCTTCCACGTAGTCACCCGGCTTCACATTCAGCGTCCGGAGCCGCTTCCCGTCCAGCTCGAAGAACAGCGTCTCTTCCTGCTGGCTCATGATTTTGCCGAGCGCTTGCACTTTCGATTCAAGCGTTGCGGTGGTTACCTCGTATTCCGGCTTCTTCGAGATTTGCGGCGGCGTGATGTCGGGCAGCTGCTCTTCCTCGCCTTCATCCGGCAGCAGCGCGCATCCTCCCACCGCAATCGAGGCGGCGAGCAGCATGGCGGCGGCAGCCGGCACCCGGCGCCGGAAGAAGGCGGCAGCCCGCTCCATCAGTCCGCGCGGCTCAGATGAATTTTCCGTCAACCATTTCATAGACATGATCGGCAACCTCCAGAATCGTAGGGTCGTGCGTCGTCATACAGATCGTGATTTGCTCCGTTTCAATGATCGCCCTGAATACTTTCATGATCTGGGCGGCCATCTGGGAATCGAGCTCCGCCGTCGGCTCATCCGCCAGGATCAGCCTCGGCCGGTGGGCAATCGCCTTGGCGATGGCGACCCGCTGCTGCTCGCCGCCGGACAGCTCGAACGGGCGATGGTGCATCCGCTTCCCGAGACCGACCAGCTCCAGACATTCGGTCACCCGGTCCTTCCATTCCGCCTTGGGCACGCCCGCCATCCGCATAGACAGCTCCACGTTCTCGTAGGCGGACAGCAGCGGCAGAAGCGCGTACGCCTGAAAAATAAATCCGATCTCCTTCCGCCTCACGTTCGTCCGCTCGTCATCGCTCATCCGGTGGAATGCGTACGGTCCGAACTGAATCTCGCCGCGGGTCGGCGTATCCAGACCGCCGATCAGATTGAGCAGCGTCGTCTTGCCGGAACCCGATCGGCCGCGCAGCATGACAAGCCGCCGCGGGTGCAGTTCCATGTCGATCCCTTTCAGGACGTGCAGCTTCTGTCCGCCGACGTCGAAAGATCGTTCGACGCCTCGGGTCACAAGAAGCGGTCCCGCTTCCTCCGGTTCCCGGCCGCGCGCATCAGCGGCCGCGGCAGCTGCGGCATCCTGCCGCTCTTTGGTCCGTCTCAGCCGCAGCATGTCATCAATCCACTCCTTCCAATCTGCACGAGGCGGCAATCTTCAAATGATAAGACTTCATAAGTTCCGCGCTGATAACCGGCTTATCTTTCACCGCAAAACGGACGCGCCCGCCCGGGAGGACAGTGCCAGCCGTTTTTGCTTGACCTATCAGTTAGACGGCGCAACCCCGGAAAAAGTTACGAAAAATTAATCAAAGAATTGTTTCGCGTCATTTTTCGTTCCAGCTCTTCCGCTTTGTGGAGAAAAAAAGCCGCCCCCTGCTCATACGCGCCGGGTGACGGCCGGTTGCAATTTGCGACACGAATCGGCATTTCACATTTTACCAAGTGGCGGATCGGCGGCGGAACAGCAGGGTGGCCAGGAGGAACGACGCGACTCCCCACGCGGCGAGCACGGCAAGATTCAGCCACATATCCGCGTTCATCCCGCTGCCGTAGATCATGCCGGCGCGGATGCCGTCCACGAAGTACGTCAGCGGCATCACATGCGACACCGGCTTGAGATAGCCCGGCAGCACATTGACATCGATGAAGATGCCGCTCAGGAACATCATGATGAAGCTGACGAGATTCGAGATGCCCATGTAACTTTCAAGCGTCTTGCTGGCGGCAGATATCAGGTAGCCGAGCCCGGAGAAAGCGAGCGTCCCGACGATGAAGATGAGCAGGAACGTCAGCGGTGAGAAGTCAACGTTCGCCCGGAAAGCCGCTACGCCGATGAGCGTCAGCAGGATAACCTGCACGATGCTGAGGACGAACCTGGCGCCCACATTGGCAACCCCGAACAGACGCATGTTAACGGGCGTCATCTTGAGCCGCTTCAGTAATCCTTTGCGGCGGATTTCGACGAGTCCCACCATGCCGAACAGTCCCGATTGAGCAATGGACAGCGCGATCACGCCCGAGAGCAGAAAATCAGAAACTTTCAGGCGGTTGTGGCTTGCCGATACATATTCCGTCTTCAGATCGAACGCGGGAGCAATGCCGGTTGCGGCCTGATTGGCTGCTGCCGTCAGCTGCCCCGCAATGCTGCCCAGCGCCTGGGACGTCGAGCTGGTTTGCCCTTCGGCGTTGAGCAGCAGCCGGAAATCACCGGCTTCGCTGCTGTCAGGCAGGACAAAGACGGCGTCGAGGCGTTTTTCTTTCAGCCGCTTCTCCGCTTCCTGAAGATCGAGATCCTGCTCGATCTTCAGCACGCCGGTCGCTTCCGCCGATTGAACGAACGCTTCCGCCGCCGCGCCGGATTTGTCTCCGACGATTGCGACCTTTGCCGAGAAGTCGCTGTTGCCGCCGAAAATGATCATGAAGATGACAAGCAACAGGACGGGAAACATGATCGACCAGAACCAGACTTGCCGCTCGCGAAACGTCTCTTTGAGTTGCGCGTCGAACAACATGCGAAGCTGCTTCATGTTTTTCGCCATCAGTCTCTCCACTCCTTGCCGGTGAAGGCGATGAATACGTCCTCGAGGCTCATCTCGCGAATCGAAATCTGCTCGACGGTCAGCCCGCTTTCCGACGCGAAGCCGAGCAGATGGTACAGTGTCGCTTCCGGCTTCCCGGACCGGATCCGGAGATGCGCGCCCGTGCGATCAACCCGCGTCACGTTCGGCTCCGTCCGGGCGACGCCTTCCGAAACAGCGGCCTCGGCGTCGTCCGCAAGTTTCAGCTGGATTTCGCGTTCCCGCGTCAGCCTGCCGACGAGCGCCCTGGGCGTGTCCATGGCGATGATCCTGCCCTGGTCGATGATACACACCCGGTCGCTGAGCTGCTCGGCTTCCTCCATATAGTGGGTCGTGAGCACCGTCGTCTTGCCGATCTCCCGCAGCTTGAGCACGATGTCCCAGATGTTGCGGCGCGCTTGCGGATCAAGGCCCGTGGTCGGCTCATCGAGAAAAATGATTTCCGGGTCGTTGATCAGGCCGAGCCCGATCGCAAGGCGCTGCTTCTGGCCGCCCGACAGCGTCTTGACCATTTTCCGCCGATGATCCGTCAGATTGATCAGCTCCATGATCTCCGGGACCGGCCGGTGGCGGTCATAGAACGAAGCGAACAGCGCCAGATTCTCCTCGACGGTCAGCAGATCGAACAGCGCGCTGGTCTGAGGCTGGACGCCGATCCGCATTTTGATTTTCTCCGCATCCCTGTCCCAGGTCATGCCGAGCACCGAGATCGCGCCGCTGTCGGGGCGCTGCAGTCCTTCGATCATCTCGAGCGTCGTCGTCTTGCCGGCACCGTTCGGGCCGATAATCGTGAACACTTCGCCCCTGTTCGCCGTGAAACTCACTTCCTGAACCGCTTGCACGCTGCCGAAAGACTTCGACACCCGCGATACTTCCAACACATGCATAAAGCGTCCCCTCCTGACGCGCAATTCACAGCCGCGTACGTCTGCCGCTGCACGCCCCCACTATACCGCCGTCCCGGCCGTTCCGCCACGGTCCGAAAACGGAAAACCGGCTCGGTCTGAAGACCGAGCCGGTGAACCCGCGCCTTTAGGTGAACCCGCGCATTTATCGGATTGCGGCGGCAAGCGCCAGCCGGAAGTTCGTCCCGCCGCAGTCCGGGCGGCTGCCATGGATCACTTCCAGTTCAAGCCGGTGCGGACCGGGTTCCAAAGTCTCCGTCAGCACGGAAAGCCGGAACCAGCCGTCCGGACCGACCCAGTCCGGCCGTTCGCGCGCTTCCGTTCGCCATTCTCCGCCGTCGATCCGCCACCGGAATTCGGCGGACGTCTTGCCGAAATCGAAGGCTAGCGCGACGCCGCGCCCTTCGAAATCGAGCTCGAACCCGGCGCCGACGGCGGCCGTCTCCAGCACCTGGTCGATCCATGCGTGATACAGCCAGCGCCGGAGCGTCCACGGCCCGCGGGTCCGGACCGCATCAAGCGGCAGAAGCACGCTGTTTCCCCAGTGGTCCGGATGCAGCGGCTGCGCCAGCGCCCTCGCCCGCGCCGCATCCCACGCCGCGTCGGGCTGCCGCTCCAGCGCCTCCTCGAGATAGCGGATGACCGCTTCCGCGTAGGCGTAGCTGCCGCGGCTTGTCGGATGGAGGCCGTCCGGCAGCCATTCCTCCCAGCGCATAAAGCCGCGGCGCACCTGATTCAGCGCGTGCAGCCCGACCCAGACCGATCCGGCGCCGTAATGTTCTGCCATCTGCTCGAACTCCGCGATCGACGCCGGCATCCTGCCCTCCATCATCGCCTCGTACATGTCGTGGCAGAACGTGTAGACGAAGACGAGATCCCTGCCCCCGTCTTCCAGCAAGAGCTTGCGGATGAGCCCTTCGCGCGTCCGCATCCGCCGGTCGGTCGGCGTGTCGTTGTCGTTGACGGCGAATTCGATGAATACGATATCGCAGCCGCGGTCGATCAGATCGCGCTTCGCCCTGAGCACCGCGAGATCGCTGCCCGTGGCGCCGATCGCGGCATTCTCGACGACGAAACGCGTGCCCGGATAGCGGTCGACCAGCCAGGCGATGACCGGTTCGGGCCAGTTGTGCCGCGGCCGGCCGTCGGTAATGGAACCGCCGATGAACCCGATTACGGCCCGCCCGTCGCGGATCGCCTCTTTCAGCCTCGTCAGCCCGGCGCGATGCATGATCACCTCGAGTGTCATGCGATATCCTCCCGACGTCCATGTTTCATCGTTTTTCCCCGTTTTCCCTTTCCTCCGGCAGCGGGTAGCGCGTCAGATCCGGCAGTTCGTCCCGCGTCACCGTGAACGGGTGATCGTAAAATTTTTTCAGCATCCACCGTTCGGTGTACTGTTCACCGACAACCCACGCTCCGTCTTTCCGCTTCTCGCAGACGAAAGAACCGTACCAGGTGCAGTTCCACGCCCACGGCGCGCCGTCGGCGATCATCCGGTCCGGATCGGGCAGCGGTCCGTTCTCCGTCAGCGCGATGATTTTGTTTTTCGCCGTATATCCCAGCGCCTGCTTGAAGCGGTCGATGTGCGAGACATACGTCCGTTCCGGCGGGTAAATGTCTTCGCCGATGATGTCCACGAAGGCGTCGCCCGGATACCAGTCCTTGTGCTGGCCGTTCCATACCCAGATCAGATTGTCAAGCGCATGTTTCCGCGTCAGCTGATCGAACAGGATGCGCCACAGCTTGATGCACGGTTCCGGTCCCTTCGCTCCCCACCAGAACCAGCCGCCGGAAGCCTCGTGGAGCGGCCGCCAGAGGACGGGGATGCCCTCGTCCCGCAGCTGCTTGAGACGGGCGGCGATCGCATCGATGTCGCGCATGAGGAGGCCGAACGCCTCGGACGAGTCGTCGCGCAGCGCCGCCTCGATGTCGAAGGTCGTCGCTTCCGTATAGAACCCGCGGTGCCAGCCCCGGTCCGGCGGCTCGTCGATCAGATCCGCCGGCGCGTTCCAATGCCAGCAGAACGTCACGATGCCGCCCTGCCTCCACCAGTCGATCGCGCGTACGGTATCCGTTCCGACCGTTCCCCGCTCGATCCGTGACGGCGAGTCGTTCATGAAATCGAACCCGCCCACGGCCGGATATTTGCCCGTCGCGCGGAAAATGACGTCCATCTCCGGCGTCTCGTCAATGCCGTATTGCTGCCCCGTCAGCATCCGCCGGCCGTACAGATCGCACAGATACGCCATCAGGCGCCTGGCATTCTCCGACGCGCGGGGACTTACCAGCGTCGGTTCGACGTTCAGCCGGCCTTGCAGATGCTCATTCATCCTTCGGTGCCTCCTTGAGCAAAAGCGCTCCGGGCGCGGCTTGATCCGCGCCCGGAACCGACAGTCCCGCAGCGGCATCCTCCGGCCGGTCAGCCAACGACGCCGGTGCGCTCGACGCTCTCCACGAAGTAGCGCTGCACGAACAAATACATGATGATGAGCGGCGCGATCGCCATCAGAATGCCGGTATCGACGATCATCGCCACATGGTTCGGATCCGCCCTCGCCTCCGTTCCGACCAGGCCGAGCAGTTCCGGCAGGAACTTGTTCACGTTCGCCGGCAGGGCCGCGACTGCGTTCGCCATCAGCTCGCTGTTGCTCATGAACAGCGAAGCGTAGAACGTATCGTTGTACTGCCAGACGAAAGCGAACAGCATCACGGTGATGATCGGCGGAATCGCGTTCGGCAGCATGATCGTCAGGAACGTGCGGATGCCGCCCGCCCCGTCGATCAGCGCCGCTTCCTCGATCTCCTTCGGCAGCCCGCGGAAGAACTGCCGGAATATATAAATGTAGAGACCCGATTTCAGGCCGACGCCCAGCGCCGATGTGATGATGGAAGGCCAGTAGGTGTTCAGCAGGTTGACGCCTTCCTTGCCCGTGAACAGCGTGACGAGCCCCAACACGTCGAAGTTCCGGAAATGCAGATACATCGGCACCATGAGCGTGCTCGCCGGGATGAGGATCGTCAGCACGACGAGCGCAAACAGCACATTGCTCCCCGGAAACTTGAACCGTGCGAATCCGTAGCCGGCCAACGCGCAGGATGCCGCCGACACGATCGTGGTCACGATGACAAACAGCAGCGTGTTTTGCAGCAGCGGCCAATAATTGAGAATGTCCATCGCGTACTTCACGTTCTCCATCGTGAAATGGACGGGAACAAGATAGATCGTCGGGTTGTAAATGTCCTCCGGACTTTTGAACGCCACGGAAATCTGCGTCAGGATCGGCCGGATGATGATGAAGCCGATGCCGATGATGAGGACGAGCCGGAAAATCGACCACAGCCACGCCATCGACTTGTTCCTCACCCGCTGATACCGCAGCACGATCGCTTCGTTCTTGAGCAGTTTCGCGTCCATGATCCGTTCCCTCCTTTCGTCCGTCAGTTGTGGTAGAAGACTCTTCGCGAGATCAGAATGCCGATGATGACCAGCAGCAGACTGACGGCAATCGTGTACAGCCACGCCATAGCCGCGCTGAGGCCGAAATTCTGCGACTGGAACGCCGTCTGATAGATCCGCTCCGTTACCGGGCTGTCGGCGAACGAGTCGATGATCGTATAGATGACGTTCGTCAGGATGAGCGGGCTGACCATCGGGAACGTAATCTTCCAGAACGATTCATACGCCGTCGCGCCGTCGATCTTCGCCACTTCATACATCGAAGACGGCACCGATTGCAGCGCGGCGAGGAAAATCAGAATCTGAACGCCGGAGCTGCTGATGATCTCGTAAATCCGGTTGATCGCTTCCGCGATATACTCGACGAACCAGAGCGGTATGCCGGCATTGCCCAGCATCCGGACGACCATCATCGGGTCGAATCCAGACTGCTGCTGGGCCAGCTCCTGCGCAATCTCGGAGCTGCCGGTGAGCTGGATCAGACCGGATTGCTGCGCCGCGGCGACGGCGCCGGACGCCAGGATGACCGGCAGAAAGAAGACGGCCCTGGCGACCGACCTGCCCCGGAACTTCTGGTTGAGCAGCGTTGCCGTGAACAGGCTGAAGAACAGGATCATCGGCACGTCATAAACCATTTCCAGTATGGACTGCGTCAGCACCCGGTTGAAATCCGGGTCGACCGCGAGCGCGAACCTGAAGTTCTCGATACCGATGAATTCGAGCGTGAACCCGTTCGGCGCCACTTTCAGTTCGCTGAAGCTGAAGCGGATCGACTCGAGAAGCGGCGTCAGGAACAGGAAGAGAAAGCCGATCAGCCACGGCAGGATGAAGAAGATCCCGAGAAGCGATCGCTTCTGCGACAAGGTCAATCGTTTCTTGATCATCGGGAATCACCGCCCACCGTGAAGTTTTTCGCCTCGATCTTGACGCCGCCCACCGTCACCGGTTCATCGGTGTAGTTGACGAAGATCGCCGTGCCGTCCGAGTAGCGGACTTCGACGACGCCGTCCCGGTGGCGGATATGCTCTTCGATCGTCTGTGTCCGAAGGCCCGCCAGTGCGCCGTTCAGCCGCGCGTACAAGTCGGCTGCCTCGTCGATCCAGTCGGTATACTGCGTCGAGAACATGTAGTCGTAGCGCGTAAATTTCAGTTCAGACGACGATTCGTACGACCACAGGAAATGCGGGGCCGCGCCGTATTCGGCCAGACGGAGCAGATGCTCGCGCGTATCCTGCTCGTCGTGCAGATTGATCGGCGAACCGCCGTACTCGATGGACCCGTGCAGCACCATCTGATAGAACGGCACCGTTTCGTCCACGATGTTGAAGTTGCTCGTTTCCATCGGCACGTTCACGATCTGGTCCGCGTAAGGCAGCGCGTACGCGTTGCCGCCGGTGATCAGTACGTCTCCGTAGCGCTCGCTCAGCTTCGCGAGCTGCTCGGCGGCGATGTTCTTGGCGTTCTCGCGGAAGACAACGCGTCTTACCCGATAGTCCGCGTGAACGAGGTCGCCGAGATCCCGCAGCGATACCGCGTCAATGCCGTACTTGTCGTATCCTTTCATAAACTTGTCGACGAAGTGCGGCAGCTTGGCCGGCGACAGCAACCAGTAATCGCCGAGGAGAGGGTTCATCCGGTTCAGGGCGCGGTCGTAAGGATGACGCCACGCCTGCTCCCGCGTCACGAAGCGCGCCGCGTCCGCCGCAGGTCTGAACGTGAAGTTGTCCCTCAGCACATGCTGCAGCGCGACGTCCGGGTAGAGCCCGCCGCCCATCGACTCGAGCCGGTCCGCGAGGTTCCGCAGGTCTTTCCTGCTGCCGAGCTTGCCCACCATATCCACCTTGGACGGAAGCGTATGGCTGAGACCGCCGTTGAACCAGCCGAGATACCGCATCCGCACGTTGCGGATGCCGCGGGATTCGAGCGCGTACGCGATTTCGCCGGCTTCCTCGACCGTCGTCATGGCCACAATCCCTTTGTACGGCACGCCGAGGAACGATTTGCGCTTGTCAATGGCGCCGAGCACGTCGACATAGAACGGCAGATCGCCTTCCGCCTGCAATGGCTTCAACTTGCCGGCCGCGCGAAGGCGTTCGCGGTACAGCTTCGCCATGCCGGAATAGGTGGCATCCGTTCCCGAAAGGAAACTGAAGCGGATCTGCAGATCCCCGGTATAGCGGTCTTCCGTGAGCAGCTGGATCTCCTCGACGCCCCGAGAACCTTTGTACAGTTCGAGCCAGTCTTCACCGCGGATCATGAAGCTGGCGTAGATGTTGTTGAAGCTGTTCTGCCGGCCGCTGATGTCCGCCGTGATACTCGCGATCGCTTCGCCGAGCTCGATCTCGGCGAGCCAGGCATGGTCCCCGGATTTGAGGCCGAACACCGGAAGCCGCGCGGATTCCGCGATCTGTTTCCGACGCCAGGCGTTGTCGTTCATGTCGTCACCATAGATGCGCTGGCTGTACACTTCGGCGTTCTTCTTGCCGTTGTTCAGATAGATCAGGCCGCCCGATCCATCCGGTACGAGCATGTAGCCCTGTTCCTCCGGACCGGCCGCGCCGAAAAATTCAAGCAGCTCGATGTTCCGGATTTTGAAGCCTTCCGCTTCTTCGATCTTGCTGCCCGGCACGTACACGACCAGCGAGTCGCCCTCGAGCCGGTATTCGACGACGACCGTAAAGCTCGGCTTCTCGGTCAGGGCGCCGCCGATGCCGTTCTCCTCGTTGTCGTACGCCAGGTCCTCTTCGGTATACCCGGCCTGCTCGAAAGCGGCCAGCACCCGGGCGAGGACGAGCGGACGCTCGACATACGAATCGAGCCGCTCCAGCACTTCGGGATCGGACTTGGTCGCGGCGTAGGCCCGGCGGAGCGCCGCCTGCGCCTGTTCGTCGACTTTGCTCATGATCTTCTCTTCGAACCGGGCTTTGCTGATCCGCTTCGGCAGCGCGTCGATGCCGGCTTCGGCGTCGCCGAGAACGTAGGTGATCCTCAGCCCGTTCTCGATGCTCTCCGTCGTGAATTGCCCGTTCGTGACGCTCATCGCGTAGTTGGTGAACGTGCCGAGCGTTCCGATTTCATCCCGGTAGTTCACCGTCACCTGCGAGGCGAGCGCTTCTTTCTCATAGGGCGAGGCGATCGGATCGCTGTCCAGGTCCTCCGGATTGCTCCGCCACACTTTGCCGCTCCGTTTGTCCAGCACGGCGATCTCGGTCGTCTCCTCGTGGTAATACAGCGCCAGGGCATCCGTCTCCGCGACCGGCTTCATGCCCGGAACGGCGTTCCGGCTGTCCGCGAGAAACTTGAGTTCGGACGCCTGCAGCATCTCCGCGGAATCCGTCGCATAGCGGGAGACGTCAACCGCGGGAGCGCCTTTCGTTGCAATGTAATACGTCGTGGCTGCGATACCGGCGACGAGGACGAAGGCCAGCACCGCGTACCACTTCTTGCGTCTGTTCACTGGTGCGGCCCCCTTCTAGCGGAATATGAGTTCACGATAAATGTCGTAGACGAACCAGTATATATCCATGCTGATCGTAAGCGCCAGCGCGCCGAGAAAGACGATGATCCCCATCGCAATGACGGTCAGGATGAGGGTGATGACCGCCTTGGCCGCCGTATACTGGTGAATCGTCATGTTGCCGACGAACAGCAGGTAGAGGAACCAGATGGCGCCGAAGGTGTTCAACATCCAGTAGAACGCCGTCTCCTCATTGGTCATGAACCGGCTGATGAAGGTCAGCGGCAGGTTGATGAGAATCATCGGCAGCAGCGCGTAGGCCGTCGCGATGACGATCTCCCTGAACTTGCCCTCGCCTTCCATGAGCGTCGTTACCGACCAGTTGGCGACGCAGAACAGGATGAACGGCAGCACCGTGTACATCAGATCGTACAGCGTGTTCAGGTAGCGCGGATCGTTGAAATTGACGAGAAAACCGGCGAACTGATTCATGAGCGACGTGGCGACGACCATCAGCAGCAGGATCGTCATCGCGACGCGCAGTCTGCCCTTGTTCTCGTATTTCAGATCCCAGAACCCGTCATACGGGTGGAAGATGATGTGGAACGGGAACTTGATCCAGTCATGCTTCATGACCCGCACTCCTTCCCAGCCGGACTCTCCTCGCGATGCGGAAGGCGACGAACGCGGCGATCAGAACGATGACTGTCGTCATGAACGTGCCGAAATGCTCCTGCATCACTTCCCTGCGGTATCGCTTGAAGGCGATGGAATAATATTTGCGCGACATGCCCAGCTTGAAATATTCCATCGCTTCCTTGTTCTCCTTCGCCATGAGCAGCGATTTGCCGATGCCGAGATAAGCGATGTCATAGTTCGAATTGAGGCGCAGCACTTCTTTCCACAGCTCGACCGCAGCCTCGGTGTTGCCGTTGTAATGGAGCGCGGTCGCTTCATGGACCAGCCGGCCGAACCTGGTCGGCTTGAAGACGACAATGTTGTTCTTGCCGCGGTCGAGAACGAGCAGTTTGTCCTTCTGCCATTCCACGGCGACCGGCGTGTTGAAGACGCCGAGCTGGGTGCCGCGGCCGCCGAAAGCGTAGAGCAGTTCGCCCTCGTCATTGTAGGTGAACAGGCGCGCCCGGTTCGAATCCAGCACGACATACATGCCATCGCCGATCACCTTGATGTCGGTCAGCTTGGACGGACCCGAATTGTTGCCATAGATCCGGTAGCGAATGTCGCCGACGTTCGGATAATGGCCGAACCGTTTGATGACGTCCTGACCGAGCGGATTGATCCGCTTGATCGTTTCTGTCGAACCGACGTCGATGTTCGTCGCGTACACGAATCCCTTGTGGTCGATATCCAGGCTGGAGAACTCCGTCGGAATGAACAGCACCATCTGCGCCTTCTGG
Organism: Thermobacillus sp.; assembly: GCF_003390775.1. Classification (NCBI taxonomy): domain Bacteria; kingdom Bacillati; phylum Bacillota; class Bacilli; order Caryophanales; family Paenibacillaceae; genus Thermobacillus; species Thermobacillus sp. The sequence goes on from NZ_QEWA01000039.1 coordinate 50,736, forward strand.
GCGTCCGTCGCCAGCCAGCGCCACAGCCGGTCGGCCGCGCTGGGCTGAACCTTGATTGTGCCGACGTACCCGAGGAATTCGCCCTTCTCGTCGAACTGCATGATGCCCTCGTACACGCCGCGCGCGATGACGAAAATCCGGTCCGCCCGGTCCGCCGTCACCCGGAGCGGCGCGAACTCGAAGTTGTCGGGCAATACTTCGGATTGCGGATTCTGGACGATCTTGACAAGCTTTCCGTCTTCCGTCAGCACGACGACGCGCCGTTTGTCCGTGTCCGCAATGTAGATCTCACCGTCTTCCGCCACGAAAATGCCGTTCGGATTGCCGAAGGTGTCGGACGTTCCGTTGTTGTCGAACCCGTCGATGATGCGGGTAACGTTCCAGTTTTCATCCAGCACGATGATGCGGTTGTTGCCGCTGTCCAGGATGTAGACGATGCCGTCCTTCGTCACATAGATGTCGTTCGGCATCTTGAAATCGCCGACGCCGAGCCGCAAGCCGTCCACGGTCCGCTCCGGCAGGAACGGCGCGGGCAGCGCCACGGCATCCCGGTAATAGTTGTAGGTGTACGCCTCGTAAGGCGCCGCCGCCTGGGCGGCGGGCGCGGCGGTCAATGCCAGCAGGGAAATGATCGCCGCTAGCAGAAGCGCTTTCTTCATTCTCACGCGTCGATCCCCCCTTAGTCCTTCATGCCGGACGTCGCCATCGTCTCGATGATGCGGCTCTGCGAGAAAATGAATATCGTGATCGGCACGCTCATCAGGATGAGCGCGACCGCGGCCCCCACACCCGCGCGCGCGATGCCGCCCTGGATGATCTGGTTCGAAGCGAAGTGGAGCGTCTTGAGCTGCTCGCTGTAGATGAAACCGTTGCCGTCCGTCCCCCACAGAATCTGGAAGACGAGGATGATGAGCGTCAGCCAGGCCGGCTTCACGTTCGGCATGACGATTGACCAGAAGATGCGGTACTCGCTGGCGCCGTCAATTTTCGCCGCCTCCAGCAGCGCGTCGGGAATCTGCTCCATGAACTGCTTCATCAGATAGAGCCCGAGCGAGTAGGCGAACGCCGGCAGGATGACCGCCCAGTACGTGTCGACGAAACCGAGCCACGACATGATCATGTAGTTCGGAATCGATGTGACCGCCGGCGAGAACATGAGCGACAGGACGACGATCTGGAACAGCACGTTCCGTCCCGGGAATTTGTGCTTGGCCAGCGGATAGGCGGCTGCCGAGGCGAAAATGACGTGTCCCAGCACGCCCATGCCCGTGATGAACACGGTGTTGAAAATGTACCGCGTGAACGGCACCCACGAGTTGCCGAGCAGTTCGACCAGATCGATGAAGTTGTCGAACGTAGGGTTGCGGACGAACAGCCGCGGCGGGAACAGGAAAATTTCGTCCAGCGGCTTGAACGCCGCGTTGATCGCAAAGACCAGCGGCAGCGCCATGAACGCGCCGAACACCGCCAGGAACAGGAACAGCATGAAGCTTCCCAGGAAGGACCGGTTGACGCGTTTTCTGCGGCGCAAGGACAGAATCATGTTCATGCGTTTATTGCCCCACCTTCCTGAGAAGTCGTTGGACGATCAGGTTGGTGCCGACCATCAGGATGAACAGGACGGTCGCAATCGCGGAAGCGAAGCCCATCTCGAACCGGATCGTGCCGAAGTCGATGAGGTGCGTGACGATCGTCTCGGCCGCGTAGTTGACGCTCGGAAACCCGGCGATGTTGATCGACACGTCGGCGACGGCCAGCGACGTCGTCAGCTGGATGACGGCGCCGAACATGAGCTGCGGGCGCATGGACGGCAGCGTGATGTACCACAGCTCCTGCCAGCGGTTCTTGACGCCGTCGACGGCGCCCGCCTCGTACAGCGTCTTGTCGACCGTCTGCAGGCCGGCGATGAACGCCAGGAATCCGGTGCCGAGGCTGAGCCACAGCTGAACGAGAATGAGGATGGGCAAAATATACTTTTCCGTCTTGAGCCACAGGATCGGTTCAAGAATGATCCCCAGCTTGATCAGCCAGGCGTTCGCGATGCCGTACCGGTCCCCGGAGAAAATGATCTGCCAGATGAAATAGACGTTCCCGGAAATCGACGGGGCGTAGAAGACGAGCGTCATGAACGCCCTGAGTTTCGGCCCGAGCTCGTTGATGATCCAGGCGAAGATGAAGCAGGCCATATAGCTGACAGGGCCGGTGATGGCGGCGAACAGCAGCGTGTTCTTGACGGCGATCAGGAACACGTCGTCCTCAAGGAACAGCCGCGCATAGTTCTGCCAGCCGATGAACCGCGGAAATTCGAGCATGTTGAAATAGGTGAAGCTGATCAGCAGCGACATGAAGACCGGCAGCACCGTGAACGAAAAGAACAGCAGCATGTAGGGCGCCATCAGAATGTACGAATGCTTGTGCAGCTTCATTTCCCGTTTCCGGGTCGCCCACCATGTGCGCAGGCGCGTCTGCCTGCCGGTGCCTGCCGGTGCTTGTGGTTCAATGGCGATATTCGACACGTTCAGTCCCTCCTCTTACTCCGGCAGGCCGAATTCTTTGCGCTTCGCGCGAATCTCGTCGTGAATGTATTCCACGTATTCGATGATCGTCTCCCGCGGCTCGTTGTTGCCGTTGACGACGACCCGGTAGAACGCGTTGATCAGATGGCGTCCGGTGAAATACCCGCCGGGCACTTCCGGGATGCCCTGCACCCACTGGAATTGCTCCTTCAGGTTCGTATAATCCTGCACCGGCCAGGGCAGGCTGTCGAGCGCCTCGATGTTGGCCGTCGGATACCGCGCCGCGGCGCCCATCAGGGCTTCCATCTCGCGGCCGAATTTCGTCTGCGTCTCGGCGGACGTCCACCATTTCATGAACGCCCAGGCTGCTTCCTTGTCCTGCGCGTTCTTCAGCATGATCGTGCCGACGCCGGTGCTCGTCACGTCGTGGCGGACCGTGCCGTCCACCTGCACCGTGCCCGGAACCGGCGCGAATCCCCACATGCCGCGGATTTCCGGCGCGAAGACGGTGAGCTGGTTGTAGATCGTATAGTCCCAGATGCCGATCGGCATCTCACCGGTCCGGAACCGGTTCGCGAAATCGAACTCGCGCTCCAGCTTGTAGTCGGTATAGAACTCCGTCCACATCTTGAACGTCTCGATGGCGACCGGTGAATCGAGCCCCGACGCCCGGCCTCCGTCGCGGTAGAATTCTCCGCCGTTCTGCATGAGCAGCGCCGCGAACAGCGGGTTCGGCGGCAGGTTCTCGCCGGGATAGGACGGCGTGATGACGAGCGGCAGCCCGAACTGCATGTTGTTCTTGTTCAGGACGGCCAGCAAGGCGGCGACGTCTTCCCAGGTTTCGGGCACTTCAAGCCCCAGTTCCTTCAGGATGTCCTTCCGGTAGAACAGCATCGGGAAGGTCTGCGTCTCCGGAAGCGCATACACGCCGCCTTCATACGTGTACGGCACGAGCGCGCTTGGCCGGAAGCGGGCCGCCACTTCCTCGAAGTCCGGGAATTGGGTCAGATCGACCGTCGCGTTGCGCATCGCGTAGTTGACCGGGATGTCGCTCGCGATCTGCATCGCGACATCCGGCCCCTGGCCCGCCAGTGTGGCCGGCAGCAGGTTCTGCATCTGCACGAGCTGCAGGTTGACGTTGATGCCCGTCTGCGGCGTGAACGTTTCGTCGATCATCTGCTTCAGCGTGTTCGCCTGGTCGCGGCCGCTGCCGATCCAGACGGTGATCGTGCGCCGGGCTTTCTCGTCGACGACGTTGCCGATCGTGTTGTAGTCGATGATGAACGAGTATGCGAACGTCAAGACCTGGTGCCTGAGCTCGCTGAACCATCCGCTTCCCGCCTTCGGGAATTTGACATCGGGCGAAGCGACGTAGAGCTCGTCGATCTCGAGCGGCATCTCCCGCGCGGTCAGCAGCCAGGTGCCGAGTCCGCCGGTGTTCTGCTTGAAAGCGACCAGCCGCCGTGGAATCGTGTCCGGGTCGTCGATCATCTCTTCGAGCTGATGGTACATCGTCTTCAGCATCGCCTCGGAGTTGCCGCTGCCGCCGGACAGCCGGCGCAGCTCGTCGCTGATCCGCTTCAGCCGGTCATGCTCGTATTGGAATGTCTCGAGCAGGTTCGGAATCTGGATGTGAACCCGGTAGTCGCGGAACTGGTCCGGAGAAGAGCCGGTGATCATCAGGATCTTCCGGTACATGCTGTTCAGGTTGAACAGGCTCTCCTCGACTTCACGGATGAGCGTGGCGAATTCACCAAGCGTATTCTCGAGCCGGATCGTGTTCTTCCCCTTGTTCAGCTTGACGAGGTACGCTTCTTTTCCTTCGCCGACGACGTCGATCCGATAACCGCTCTTGTATTTGAACGCGATACGGTCCGCCTCCCGGAACGGAATTTCGCCGTTCACATACAGCCGGCGCGTCGAATAGATGCCGCGGACAAAATTTTGCTGCGATTTGAACGCGATTTTGTACAGGCCGGTCTCGGGAACTTCCACTTCCCATTCGATCCATTGCCCCGGTATGCGCCAGTTGTAGCCGCCGATCGTGTTGATGCGCACTTTCGACGGGCTGTACGGCGTGACCGCGGAGGTCGAACGCTCGGTCTGGGGGTAGAGCGTCGGCGATGATTTGGCTGTCGCATCCTCGCCCTGGACGGTGAGCAGGAAGCCCGATGTTTCCTTGAGTCCCTCTGCGCGAAATTGTTCGATGACCTCGGCATAGGGGGCCGGCGGCTTGTATTGGAACAGCTTCAGCTGGCGGATGACCATCGGCTCGCGCGACGAGACGAGCGAGATCGTATGGCGGCCGGCCGAGAAATAGATCTGGAACGGCTGCTCGTAGTAGCCTTCATAATCCTTGAACAGCATCTCCCGCCATTCGGGCTTCTCGATCTGCTGCGGACGAAGGTCGTTGCCGCGGTTGTCGCGCTTCACTTCGTCGTACTGATTGTCCCAGATCCGGTCGAACTGCAGATAGGCGGCTTCCTGGAACGGCACCTCGCCGTCGATCAACAGCATCCGTTCGATGCTGGAGCTTTTCCCTTCGATCGGATAGTACAAAATCGAAACATGGTAAAGCCCGCTCTCCGGAATGTCGACGGTCCAGTCCACCCGGCCCTGTTCGCCGGTGAGCAGCGAAGCGCCTTCCTGTCCCTCGAATCCGTCAAGCACTTCGAAGCCTTCTCCGTGAACCGCCTGATACCGGGCGGCGTCGATCACGATCTCCCTGTCCGGAAGTGCAGCGCTTTCATATTGGACCAGATAATCTTTGTATTCGATTCGACCGTCGACGAGATCGTACAGATCGTTGACATCGAATGCCAGGACGGTCGACAGATTGCCATCCGCGGCGGTATCGGCCTTGACAAGCGGACCGGGCGGCAGCAGTCCGAACGCCGTCACGGCACACAAAGTGGATATTGCGATGTTTCTCAGCCGTGGTATCCCCTTCAAGGTCAGCCCTCCCAATTCAGTAAAACGGCTTTCGCCGTCCCGCGGACGGCCGCATCCGTTTTGCGTCGAAAGACAAGCCAGCCGATCCATGCTTATCTTTCAAACAAACGGCGAACCCGCAAGCTGGCTTGCTCGTCCGCCGCACATGAGCGCAACGCCCCTCTTCCGACGATGCCTCAATTACATAACAATCGTATCATCGAACAAAACAATAGTCAATTATAATTCAATATATTCTTAGTATTTTGTTTGGTGTTGTTTTTCATTCGGAATGTATTCCGCTGTTGGGGGAAGGCAGATGTATTCTTAGAATGACGCGGAATTAAGCGTTGAACCACGCTTGTTTTTTCAAGCGGAGCGCAACGGTTGGCGCGCGGTCTGGATGCCCGAAATTTTTGCATAAGGAACCTAAAAATAATAACAAGAAGAGGTGCACCATGTTGCGCGGTACACCCCTTCCTCCGTCGATTACCGGCAAATACCGGTTGTTATCTTACCTTCTCAAGCGCAGCTTCCGCGTCCTGTCTGTACTTCTCGATGGTGGCGGATACCGATTGGTTCTGCATGATGATTTCATCCATGATGGCGTAGAACGGGAAGTCGGGGATGCCTTCTTCGAGCGAGAGACGACCCGTGCCGTTGATATGCTGCAGCGCCATGTCGATATCCTCCTGCGTCTTGAAGCGGGACTCCAGCCAGTCTTGACCGAGATATTCGGCCGTCGACTCGAAGTCGAAGCTTTGCTCGAAGATCGAGTAGACGATTTGCGGATCCTTGACGCCCTTGAGAATGAACCAGGCGTTCTGGGCCGTATTCGCATACGTGGTCTTGCCGTCGGATTGCGGGCCGGCCGGGTTCGGCACGACGCCGACTTCGAAGGTCAGGTCGCCCATGTTCCAGTCATAGTTGACCGACATGAGGACGTCGCCGTCCTTGAACGTGTTCGTTTCGTTCCAGTCCATCTTGTTGCCCGTCTTGACCTTGACAACATTCTCGACGTTGTACAGGCGATTGACGAATTCCAGTGCTTCGATCATCTTCGGATCCGTCATGCCGAGCGTCAGGTCTTCGTTGACGAACAGCGCGCCGTTCGTTGCGCCGAAGTGGCGGGCTGCGTCAGCCGCCCAGCCGGCGTAGCCGAACGTGTCGAGCGTGCCGTCGTTGTCCGTGTCGCGCGTTGCATCCTTCGCCAGCTGCAGGAACGTTTCCCAGTTCCATTGGCCGGCATTGTAAAGTTCTTGCGGATCTTTCACGCCGAGCCGCTTCACGAGGTCGCGGTTGTAGTACATACCGACGATCGAAACGCCCGGTTCGCCGAAAGCATACTCAACGCCGCCGATCGGCGTCAGCTTCCTCATCAGGCGTTGTTCGTTGTTGATGTCATCCGTTGCGCTGGTGAATTCGCTGAGCGGGAGCACCAGGCCTTGCTTGACGACCGGGATGGACCGCTTGACTTCCATGATCGCGATGTCGGCGAACGGCTCGCCCGCGAGCGTGGACGTCGTCAGTTTGTCCATGTATTCTTCAAACGGAATGTTGATCCATTCAAACGTGAAGTTGTATTTCTCTTCCAGTTCGGCAATCTTGTCGAGACGCGCCTGCTCATCGACCGTGTTGCCCGCCGGTTTCGGGTCCCACCATGCGGCTACGCGGATCGTGCGGCCGCCGAGGTCGACCGGCTCCGGCTCATCCGCGGGCTGCTCCGAGCTGCCATTGTTTGCCCTGCCGCCGCTGTTGGAGCCGCTGTTTTCGGTCTGCGTACCGCTGTTTGCGCTGCCGCCGCTTTCGTTGTTGCTTTTTTTGCCCCCGCCGCCGCACGCTGCCAGAACCAGCATGACCGCGACAAGCAACAGCGAAAGCACTTTCATTTTTTTCATCGCCAAACCTCCCAATTCAAGATCGAGTTGCTCTGTAAGCGCCGATTGACGGCACTTGAGCGGCCGATCGACATCGGCCAATCCCCCGAGGAAACGTTTACAACAAAACGCCCGACACTACAGCTGCCCATCACCACCGCAACCTATATTCGGATTTATTGCAAAACAATCATATCACCGCAAGTATATTCAGTCAATATTTATTTGGTTTGTTGCGTCAATTATTTTTTAATTTTGTTTGGTTTTGTTTTGTTGTGCATGCTTGTTTGTTAGTCAAACAACATCAGGCGGTTCTTCCGAAACGGCGCTGCCGCATGCCGCTTCGGAAGAACCGCCTGATTGCATCGCCCGCCCCGGGCCATCCGTCAAAAATGTTACGCGCACACTGCATCCGTCACGCTGCCGGAACGGCGCGCCGCCCCGTCAGGAACCCGGCGAATGGTTTCCGGTATAAGCGTGGGATTCGCGGATGATGACATCGCCGTACAGCAGCTTCCGCTCGACGGCCGAATCCCGATTCAGAATACGCCACAGCATCTGGTCGACGGCGCGCATGCCGAGCAATTCTTTGTTGACATTCACCGTGGCGTAGATCGGGTGCGTCGTGTTCGTGTTGTCGAATCCCGTTACCGCGCAGTCGCGCGGCACGTCGAAGCCGCGTTTGCGCAGTTCATCGATCATGAACTCGGCGATCGTGTCGTTGACGCAGACGAATACTTCCGGCAATTCGTCAAGCGGCAGCTCGGGAATCAGCTTGTACAGCCGCTCGCTCGCATCAGGACTGATCAGTGCGGGATCCTGCTTGTGCTCGATGCCGTAGCTTTCCAGCGTCGCCCGGAACGCCAGCCAGCGCTCGAAGTAGCTCTGCGCATCGTTGATCGTGCCGACAAACTGGAAGCGCCGATATCCTTTGCCGATCAGCTTGGTCGTCAGATCCTTCATGCAGTTGTAATTGTCCGTGAAGACGGTGTCGCAGTGGAACGCCGGGTCGGCGTGGTCGACCATGACGACCGGAATGTTCAGACGGCGGATTTCCAGCAGAATCGGCGTCGAGATCGTGCCGATCGTGATGATGCCCTGGATCGCTTCCGGCTTGACCAGCGAGAAAATATTGTCCCGCGACGGTTCGGTAAGCGTCAGGATGTCGATGCCTTTCTGGTTGAGCCGGGACGAAATGCCTTCGAACACCGGCCCCCAGTAAACGGACTCCTTGTTCTGGTACCGGATGTTCGGAAACAGAATGACAATCGTCCCCGTCCATTTGCGGTCGACTTCATCGTGCAATTCCCCGGAGAACCGCTTCGGTTCGTTGTTCTTGAAGTAACCTAGCTCTCCCGCCGCCTTCAAAATCATCTCCCGGGTCGCCGCACTGACGCCGCTTTTGCCCGTAAGCGCCCGCGATACCGCAAATTTCGAAACACCGGCGAGATCGGCAATCTCCTGGATCGTCACTCTCCGTTTCATCTTCCCTCATCCATTCCCATCCATTCCCCGAAATTTCGTGTCGAATCTGGATTGCTCCTATCATTATACCAATTTTCGTCTCACTGTTCCTTATTTCCCGCATCCGCGGGCAGCAGCACAATCCGGTCGTTCTCGAGCCTGAGCAGCACCTTGTCGGCGTCCTTTGCGCCGACCGCTTCCAGGTAATGCTCGGGGACCTGGATGCGGCCCGAACGGTCCATGACGGCGTATTCAATATGGGTGTCGAAGGCGTCGTCCGCCCCGACGCCCGCTCCGGCGTCCCCGCTCTGCCGGAGGATCATCTCGGATGACGTCCGCCCGTCGCGAATCGCAACCACCCGTTTCACCTGCTTCGCCAGGCTGAGGTCATGGGTGACGATGACGATCGTCAGCCCGAGCTCGGCGTTCAGCTTGCACAGCAGTCCCATGATCTGCGCGGACGTCCGGGTATCGAGCGCGCCCGTCGGTTCGTCCGCCAGCAGCAGTTTTGGCCGGTTGGCCAGGGCGATGGCGATCGCGACCCGCTGCTGCTCGCCTCCCGACAGCTGCTCCAGGCGGTTGTTCGCCCGATGGCCGAGTCCCACCGCATCAAGCAGTTCCATCGCGCGCATCCGCTTCTGCTTCCGGTCGTGCAGCAACATCGGGATTTCGACGTTTTCCCGCGCCGTCAGATAGGGAATCAGGTTGCGCGCCTTGTTCTGCCAGATGAAACCGACCGTCTCCCGCTTGTAGCGGGTCAGCTCCTTGTCCGTCAGCTTCAGCATGTCCTTGCCGTCGACATGCAGCTTTCCCGCAGACGGGCGATCCAGTCCGCCCAGCATGTTCAGCAGCGTCGACTTGCCGCTGCCGGAGTTGCCGATGATTGCCATCATCTCGCCCTGTTCGACCTGCAGATTGAGCCCCTGGAGCGCCACGACTTCAATATCGGCCGTCTTGTAAATCTTCACCAGATTCTCGCAACTGATCATCGGATCAATCCTCCCCGAGTTTGACCGCCTGGTGGATGTTCATCCGCTTCAGCAGCCAGACGAGAATCAGAAGCGCCGCGGCAAGCATGACCGCCGTCACGATCGCCAGCCGGATGATGTCGGAATGGTCCGCTACGACCTCGAACGGCGGCACGATTTTGCCCGGATCGAACGAAAGCTTAAGCAGCGGCACGAAGATCCTTCCGGCCGCGAGTCCCGTCCCGAGACCGATCAGGAAGCCGGCGCCGGTCGTGAGGAGCTGTTCGACGACCAGCATACCGAGCAGCTGGCGGAACGAAATGCCCATCGCCCGATAGATGCCGAGCTGCAGCATCCGCCCCTGCAGGGACAGCAGCCAGAACAGCATGAAGCCGATGAAGCTGACGATCAGCGATACGATAAAGCCGAGGCTCATGACACCGTTGACCGCCATGCGGAACGGATCGAGCCGGCTCTGTGCGACCGCGCCGACCGTATCCTCGAACTTCTCGAGCCGGATGTTCCGCTCGGTAATCGCATCGAGCAGCGCCTGCCGGTCCGCGCCTTCCTCCAGCTTCACCCAGACGTCGTAAGGCTCCAGCCCGATGGATTGCTGGATCGTGTCGAGATGCGCGACGACCAGCATCGGCGCCTGGCCGGACGGCCTGCCCTGCGCGGCCGTCGGATTCGGATTGAACGACGGGAAGTAATCGACGACGCCGTACACCGTCAGCCGCGTCGGCCGGCGGCCTTCCCAGCCGATGTCGATCGGGTCGCCGGACGCAAGGCCGAAATATTCCGCCGCCGTCCGGGAGACCAGCACCGCCCGCGGGTCCGGCGCGATCAGGTTCAAATATTCGTAAAAATGATGGGGCAACAGACCGTCCTTCATCCAGGCCGTCTCGCCGAAGGCGTCCGTCTCGATGCCCATCAGCGTCACTTTGCCGCTCTTCGTGCCGAACCAGGCGTCCGCGTCTTCCCGCTTGAACACCTTCGCCGCCCGCCGGACGCCGGGCAGGCTCTCGATCAACTCGAACGGCGGCTCCAGGTAGTTGATCCTGGACGAGACGACCGCCGGCCCCGACGGACCACCGGCACCAGGCGCCGATACGGGCGCATCGTTCACCCAATGCTGGCGCAGCACGATGTCCGCGCCGCCCGCGTACCAGACCTGGTCCTCCATGTTGACGTTGATCGTCCGGGCCGCGTTGGCGTTGTAGACTCCCGTGCCGATGGTCAGGACGAGGAACAGCATCAGTCCGTGATAGACGCGGTTGCGCCGGCTGACCAGGAGCAGCGTCGAATAGAGCTGCGGCGGCCAGGCTTTGCGCCCGATCCGGTAGATGAGCGCGACGAGCAGCGGATAAATCCGGATCAGCAGCAGCCCGGCGCCGAGCACGAACAGGGTTGGCACGGTGTACAGCAGCGGATCGGCCGACAGCGACTTCCCGTCCAGGCCGAGTTTCACAAGATCTTTCATCCGCTCGGTGAACAGCCAGTAGCCGTAGAACGCGAGGCCGATCAGGATGACATCCAGCCCGAACGTCATCCAGGCCGGCCGCTTGCCCTCGCGCGCCCTTGCCCGCTTCTGGTCGACGATCGTCACACGGGTCGCGGTCAGGACCGGCGTCAGATTGACGCCCCATGCGAAGACGGCGGCCATTCCCGCGTACAGCCAGCTCTCGGCGGTCATCTCGACGCTCAGCGCGCCGCGGTCGACGAAGTTCAGGAACGTGCCGGTCGACCCGAGCACCCGCGTGAATGCGGCGCCGATCCAGGGCCCGGCGGCCAGGGCGGCGGCGGTCAACAGGCCGAACTCCATGGCATAGATGGCGATGATATGCAGCCGCGAAGCTCCCCGGCTTCGGAGCACCGCGATTTCCGCCTGCTGCCGCTCGATGAGCATGCCGGACACCATGTAGAGGTAGAAGCCGATCAGGATGAGCAGCGGTACATTCAGCGACAAGAGCAGGTTCCGCAGCGTCATCTCGCGGTCGGCATAGGCCGTCATGGCGTCGCTGCCGGGGATCCACACCGAGGTGCTGACGGAATAATTGAAATTCCCCATCATGTCGGCCGCCATTTTCCCTTTCAGGTTCAGCACGAACGCCGCGGTTCCGGTGTCGTACGCGGTGTAGTCCGTGACGGCCAGCGCACCGACCTTCCCGTAGACGATCGGCCCGTCCGCCGGAAAACTGCCGCGGAACACTTCTTCCGCCAGAAACAGCGTGTTGCGCTCCTGCTGCAGATTCGACCGGCTCCAGTACGGGTCGTTCAGATCGTGTTCCGCAATGACGGCGACCGGCCTGATCACGATGTCGCCGCGGCTGACCCGGGGATCCTCGATCCGGAATTCCTGGCCGAGCAGCATGTTCAGTTCGGAGAGCGCCGCGTCGGTCAGCATGACTTCGTAGACGCCGTTCACCGGCTGCCGCTTCTCCGGCAGGCGGCCGTCGACGATGCGCACCTTGTCTTCGAGACCGCTGCGGGCCGCGAATTTCGCGGAGCGTTTCGGATCCGGATCGATGCGCGTCGGGTCGACAGGCGTCAGCGCGAACCGGACGGTCTCCATCACCCTTTGATCAAGTTGAACATTCAGCCTGTCATTGCGGACAATGACCGCATCCCAATAGGATTCATACCGCTCGACGATCGTCTTCTGCGCCTTGCGGTCGTCGGTCCGCATGCCGATGTCGATCGAGATGACGCCGGGATGATAGCCGGTATGCGCGTAGCTGCGGTCCAGATCCTGGACGAGCATGTAGCGGAGAACCGCGTTCTTGTACAGCGGCATGCTGGACGTGAGCGCGATGCAGCACAACATCCCCGCCAGCAGGCTGCCGACAAGCCATCGGTTGCGCGCCATCTTGCGCAGCAGCATGATGAGTACGGACATGTCGGGACTCCCTCATTTCTTCTGGCAGATCGTTCATCCGCGGCGTTTACTGGAGGATGAGCAGCATGCCCGGTTCCACGCCTTGCACGATTTCGTATTCCGTCGCATTCTCGATGCCGGTCTCGACATCGACTTCCCTGCGCCGTTCCCCGTCCAGAACCTGAACAAACGTTCTGCCGAAGTAGGTCCGCACGGCCCCCTTCGGCACCACGACGACATTGTCGCGGCGCGCGGCAACGATCTTGACGTCGGCAATGGAGCCGAACGACGCGTCTTCCGGCAGCTCGTCGAGCTCGATGTACAGCGTGCGCGCATATTCCTCGCGCAGCCGGTCGTCGTCCGTCGGCGGCGCCGTGGACGGCGTCTGCGTCACGGTGCCCGTATAGATCCGCCCCTTGTAAGTCACCTCCGCTTCCATCCCGATGCGGATATCGGCCATCACCGGATTGGCCGCGGTCTGCAGCGCAAGCCGCATGCCGGCCGGGGAAGCCACCGCCGCGAGCACGCGGCCTCCGTCAACATAATCGCCGGGCTGCAGATCCGTCGCATAGGAGACGATGCCTTCCCGCTCGGCCTTGAGCACCGCGTTTTCCGCTTTCTCCTTCGTCTGGTCGAACTGCCTCCGCGCGATCTCGAATTCGATCCGGGCGATGTTCGCCTCGCGCTCGTTGCCGCTCTTGAGCGCCTCTTCGAAGGCAAGCTTCTTCTTCTCGTACTCGAGCTCGCGCTGCAGCAGTTCAATGTCGATGCCCTTGTTCTCCAGGGTGACGAGCAGATCGCCCCGCTTCACCTCCTGGCCGGCGCGGACATGGACGGTCTCGAGGACGCCGCCTTCCTTGAACTGATAGTATTGCACCTCGGTCGGCACGAACGTTCCGGATCCCGTCACCTGCCGGACAATGGTGCCCAGCGACGCTTCCACGGTCCGGATCTCGGCCTGCGCCGGCTTGACAAGCGGAGGCTTGAGCGGTTCGGGATCTTTCGGCAGCAGGCTGCATCCGCCGAGCGCCGCGCCGGCCGCCAGCAGGCCCGCGAGCGCCGCCGGACGAAGTTTAGCCCCCGTTGACGCGTTCCAGTTCAACTCGACCATCCTCCAGTGCGTAAACGTCGTCGACCATTTCCATGATGTTCGGGTCGTGGGTCGTCAGCACAATCGTCACGCCTTCGTTCCTGACCAGTTCGCGGAATACGCCGATGACCTGCCGGCCCATGCGCGAATCCAGTTCGGCGGTCGGTTCGTCGGCCAGGATCAGTCTCGGCTTGTGCGCGATGGCGCGCGCGATCGCCGTCCGCTGCTGTTCGCCGCCCGACAGTTCCTGCGGCATATGGTGCATCCGGCCGGCCAGGCCAACGAACTTGAGCGCTTCTTCCGCCCGCTTGCGCCTTTCGGCCGCCGGTACTTCCGCGATGCGCAGTCCGAACTCGACGTTCTCGAACGCGGTCATGTACGGCACGAGGGCGAACGACTGGAAAATGAGGCCGATCTCGCGCTTGCGCAGTTCGTTCTTCTCCCGTTCCGACATGCGGCCGGCATCCCTGCCGCCGTAGAGGACGGTCCCTTCGGTCGGCGTATCCAGCGCGGCCATGATATTGAGAAGCGTCGTTTTGCCCGAGCCGGAACGGCCTTTCAGCGCGACCAGCCGGCCTTCGCCGACGGCAAGCGATGCGCCGCGCAGCGCATACACCCGGTTGCCGCCCTTTCCGAACACCCGCGTGACGCCGCGGGCTTCAAGCAGCGGCCCCCGGGCCTGTTCCGCTTTGTTCAAGCCGATCCACTCCTTCGTCATGGTCACCATTTCATCAAAACTGCTTCTCCGGTCATCAGTCGGTTCCCGTGATGCATGCGCTTACATAACTATCATAACAAATTGCCTGCCATAAGCAAATGAAAAACAGATTTGTTCAAGTTTTGTTATGATAACGTTATGTTGTTTGCGTTATTGTCATGCCATCGGCGGGTTCCCTACTCGAGCAAAAAAAGAATGGCAGTCTCCGAATCTTCATCGATTCGAGAGACTGCCCACGGATTCGCCCAGTTTGACGTATATCCTTTCGTGTTCCACGCTTTTGCCGCTCAGCATTTTCAGCAGCTGCTCGGATGCCAGGGCACCCCATTTCCGCTTCGAATAATCGATGGTCGCGAGCCGGGGGCTGATGTATTCCGCAAGCTCGATGTTGTCAAATCCGATGATGTGGATGTGGCGGCCGATCACCAAATCGGTTTTGCGAAAAAACATATACAACCCTACGGCCATCTCGTCATTGAGGCAAAACACCGCCGTCGGTTCTTCGTACTCTTGAAAAATCCGTTCCGCCGCCAGCTCGCCGGACTCCTTCGTGAACCGCCCTTCGACTTCCTTCACGTCCAGCTCATGCCGCTCGGCGAACTGCCGGACGGCCTTCAGCCGCTGATTCGAGTCGTAAGACGCCTTCGGTCCGGTGACGACATAGATCCGGCGATGGCCGTTCTCCCACAGATACTCCATAGCCAGCGTCGCCCCCGCCTTGTTGTCCAGAAAGACGTGATTGATGTTCGGGTGATCGAGTTCCCGGTCCAGTACGACGATCTTTTTTCCCATTTCCGCATATTTCAGCAGCTCTTTGTCCGAGAACGTCGCGTCGAGCACGATTGCGCCGTCGATTGTCCGCTCCGGCAGAAACCGGTGGGACCGCTTGCCGCTGCAGACGATCAGATCGTACCCCTTCTGGTTGAGAACCTCTTTCACGCCTTGCAGCAAATCGCCGTAGAAGGCGCCGCCGAAATCGGTCAGATAGAGCCCGATCACCTTCGTCTCCCGCGTTTTGAGCGTTCTGGCGGCCGCATTGGGCACATATTTCAGCTCTTCGGCGACCGCCAGAATTTTTTGCCGGGTCTCCTCCGTCACCTTCGGGCTGCCGTTGAGCGCGTAGGATACGGTGGAGATGGAAACCCCCGCTTTTTTGGCAATGTCTTTTATGCTCACCAAGGCTTTTGCACTCCTTGTTCATCCGCCTCCGTGAATCAGATGAAAATCTCGACCCTGTTCCTTTCATTCGATCGGGCTTTGGCAAATTCCTCCTTGGCGATGCGAAGGCCGCCTTCACGGTACATCCCGGCGATCGGCAGCGCGGGCACTTCGCGGCCGTTGACGACCACCCGGCGGCTGCCCGATTTCAGATGGTAGACGAACCGGACCGGCGTCTCCATCCAGACGAAATCAAACTCAAGTCCGTCCATATGGCCGGGCAGCACCGGATCGATCACCAGATCGCCCATCACCTGCCGAATGCCCAGGCAGTTCGCAATCAGTTGATTGAGATAGATGCCGGGGCCGCTGGAGTAGATCCGCCATCCGCCCTTCACCGCCGCCCGGCCGGTGCGCAGCTCCTCGAACCGCCGCTCGGCTTCATAGCGGGTGTTGAACTTTCCGTCGGAGCTGCTGAAGTAAACGTTGCTTTGCCGAAGTTCCGCATTCGGCACGGCGCTTTGCAGACCGACCGGATTGATCTTCAGCAGGCCGCTCCACGCTTCCTCCGCATACCCCAGCTTCGCCATGGCCTCGACGAACCGGATGTGCGCATGCACATACTGCAGCCCGATTTCCCGGCCGAAGTTCGCCGCCTGCTCGGCTCTTTTGAAATGTTTGCTGTTGCCGCCGTCATAATTCGCCGGGCGGTCCATCAGCCGCACGCCGTCCGGGTGGTACAGCTTTTCTTTGATGATCCCGTAATGGGACTCCGCTTGCTCGCGGGTGAAGAGCTCCGAAATGATGCTTTGCTGCATCGGCAGCAGGCGGTACCGGATGCCGGTTTTCCGGTCTGTCGGATGCAGCATCAGTTCCGCTTCATCCGGCCGCTCCATATAAATGAAGCCGGGCACGACGTCCGTCCGCATGATCACGCGATGGAAATCTTCGCGGATGCCGTCCGCCAGGGCGGCGAGCTCCTCCGCCCATTCCCGCTCGTCCGCCGGCAGTCCCTCCGACAGTTGACGGATCGCCTGATAGGTGAGCGCCACCGTCCAGCTGCTGACCATGTACCGTTTTGAGCTGCCGGTTCGCCGGCTGCAGCGTGTCGTCCCAGTCGCCGTCGCCGTAAGAGGACAGGCGCGTCCCGTGCAGGAAATGATGATGCAGATGTCCGACCGCTTTGCGGACATGGTCCCGGATCGAAACTTTCCCCTCGGTGAACACGAACGTCCCCCGCACGGTGTACGGAACCCGATCGTCCAGAATCGAGGCATCGCCCGTCGCGAGCAGGTAGTCGCCGAGCACCTTCAGCGGCCAGACGATGATGTCGCCGTGGCTTTCCTCCTGCTGGATCGGCGCATACCGGTCGAACATGAACCATTGCGGCCAGTCGCCATCGTCTTCGTACTGGTGGGAGAAGACGATTTTCAAGATGTCCCGCACCACGCATCTCCGGCGTTTCTTCGCCGCGTACCGCGAGGCGGAATCCGCGCATGACGGACGACAGAAATTCCCGGTACCGCTCCGCCTCCCGTTCCAGGCTGCGCTGCAAGCCGCTGTTCAACCAGCCGGAATTCAAGGAAGCCGTCGAATATTTGAAAGGCTTCTTCGATGACGGCTCCGCTCCGCTGGACCTCGGCCTCGATACGGTTCAGGCGTTTGCGGGCGAAGGCATCGTGCCGATGTTCATCAGCGGTCCGTGGATGATCAACGCGATCCAGTCGCAGGCGCCGGATCTGGAAGGCAAATGGGCGGTCGCCCCGCTTCCGGCGAAGGAGAACAACCTGTCCGTTCTCGGCGGATCGAACCTGGCGGTCTTCGAATACACGAAACATCCGGAAGAAGAGCTGGCGTTCATCCAGTACATGAGCAAGAAGGAAACGCAAATGAAGTGGAACGAGCTCACCAAGTCGCTGCCGGCCAACATTGCGGCATGGGACGCTCCGCTGCTCAAGGAAGATCCGAAATATCAGGCGATCCAGGAGCAGCTCCGTCATTCGGAGCATATGCCGATGATCGTCCAATGGGAGAAAATCGCGCAAACGTACCTGGATTCGTTCGAGCGGATCGTCCGCGCCAATGCCGACATCCAGGCGGAGCTGGATGCGTTCAACGCGAAAGCCGAGCAAATCTTGAGCGAATAAGCGTGGACCGCGGCCTGCCGGCAACCGCATACAGCCGGCAGGCTTTCTCTTATACGTTCGGCAAAGGAAGTGCTCACGCATGAAAATTTTTACACCGAGAAGCGCACCTTACTTCTTCATTACTCCGGCTCTGATTCTGCTCTTTCTGTTCTCGCTGCTGCCGATCCTGATCGCGCTCCTTATCAGCTTCACCGATATGGATCTGGCGGGACTCGCGGATTATGCCAATATCCATTTTGTCGGACTGGCCAACTACACGGAAATTCTGCGGGACGGCTCATTTCTGAAAGCGATCGGCAACACGCTCTTTTACGTCGTGTTCGGCGTACCGTTCGTTATTCTGTTCTCCCTGGCGATCGCGCTGCTCATCAACTTCGGCAAATCCCGCGTGTTCGATATTTTCCGCGCCGCGTTCTACATGCCGTCTGTCACGAACGTGGTGGCGGTAGCCGTTGTGTGGAGCTATTTGTACAACCCGTCGCTGGGCTTGTTCAACACCGTGTTGAACTTCTTCGGCCTGCCCGATGTCCGCTGGCTGCAAGATCCGGTGATGGCCAAAATCTCGCTGATCATTCTTGCGCTGTGGCGGGCCATCGGCCTGAATATGCTGATCTTCCTCGCCGCGATCAAGGGCATTCCGAAATCGTACTACGAAGCGGCCCAGCTCGACGGCGCCGGGACGTGGAAGCAAATCCGGCACATCACCGTGCCGCTGCTCCGGTTTGCGATTTTCTTCGTCTCGGTCACGACGCTGATCGGCTGGCTGCAGTTCTTCGAGGAACCGTTCGTCATGACCGACGGCGGCCCGCTGGAAGGCACGATGTCCGTCGCGCTGTTCGTCTACAAGAACGGCTTCCAATTCAGTGAATTCGGATATGCGGCTGCCGGTTCCTTCATCCTGTTCTTCGCCATCATCACGCTGACGCTGCTGCAGTTCAGGCTGCAGCGCAAGGAAGACTGAAATCGGGGGATGGGTGCCATGACGATAAAACAGAAAACGATGCAATGGCTCGCAGGCATTTTGCTTACCGTCGGAGGGTTTCTGATGGTGCTGCCGTTCCTGTGGATGATCCTCTCCGCCTTCAAGCCGGAACCGGAATTTGCCCGCTTCCCCCCGACGCTGTGGCCGGAGACGTTCACCCTGGAGCACTATGTCGAACTGTTCGAGCGGATGAACTTCGGCGTTTATCTGCGGAACACGCTCATCATCGTGTTCTTCTCCTTCCTCGGGATGCTGCTCAACGCCATGGCCGGGTACGGGTTCGCGAAGTACAAATTCAAAGGCAGGGAGCCGCTGTTTTACCTCGTGCTCGCCACGCTGATGATTCCGGGCCAGGTGACGATGATCCCGGTTTACCTCATCCTGAACAAAATGGGGCTGACGAATACGATGACCGGCATCGTGCTCCCGTCGCTGGTCGGCGCATTCGCGATCTTCCTGTTCCGGCAGTTCATGTCGACGATTCCGGACGAATTGCTGGAAGCGACGCGGCTGGACGGAGCGGGCGAGTTCCGCATCTTCCTGCAGATCGTGCTTCCGATTTCCGTCTCGGTGCTTGCCGTGCAGGGCATTCTGACGTTCATTGCCGGATGGAACAGCTTCCTCTGGCCGCTCATCATCGCCAACGATGCCAAATATTACACGCTTTCCGCCGTCATGGTCGTGCCGATCATCATCGTCTTCCTGCTGTTCCAACGGTACATCATGGACAACTACACCATCTCGGGCATAAAATAAGGCCTTCTATCAGCGATTCTCCCCGACACGGCCGCCGCCCTCCCGATTGCGAAAAAAAACCCAGCGCCTGAAGCGCCGGGCTTTTTGCGTTTATGCCGCTTTATGCGTTATGCGAAACGTCTGCTGTAGCCTTCCGGATCGTTCTTCCAGCCGCGGAGCAGCGCGGCGTCTTCCTCCGTGATGCTTCCCGCTTCCAGCGCCGCTTCCAGCAGCACGCTGTAGGACGACAGCGTCTGAAGCGGAATGCCCTGTTCGGCGAACGCGGCTTCCGCCTGCGGGAACTCGTACGTGAATATCGCGATCGTGCCGAGCACCTCGCAACCGGCGTCGCGCACGGCCACGGCCGCCCGCAGCGAGCTGCCGCCGGTCGACACGAGGTCTTCGATCAGCACGACTTTCTGGCCGGGCCGGAATGCGCCCTCGATCTGATTCGTCTTGCCGTGGCCTTTGGCCTTGTCCCGCACGTAGAGCATCGGCAGTCCGAGCCGCTCCGCCGTCCATGCGGCGTGCGGAATGCCGCCCGTCGCGATGCCGGCGACCGCTTCGCATTCGGGATACCGTTCCCGGATGATCGAGGCGAATCCGTCCGCGATCAGGCCGCGCACCTCGGGATAGGACATCGTTAGCCGGTTGTCGCAATAGATCGGCGACTTCAGGCCCGACGACCAGGTGAACGGATCGTTCGGGCGAAGCTCGACCGCGTGGATTGCCAGCAACCGGCGGGCGATTTCACGGGACAGCTCCGCGCCGTTGGCCGTTTGTCGGGTCATCCGTGCGTCAACTCCCTCACAATGGATTCGAACGCTTCCCGCGGATCGGGCGCCGCCGTGATCGGCCGGCCGATGACGAGGAAGTCCGCTCCCGCGTCCAGCGCTTCCCGCGGCGTCATGATCCGCTCCTGGTCATCGGCCGAAGCGGATGCCGGCCGGATGCCGGGCGTGACGGCGAGAAACCCGCCGCCGCACGCCGCTTTCACCGCGCGCACTTCCCGGGCGGACGCGACGACGCCGTCCAGCCCGGCCCGCCGCGCCAGCCGCGCGTAGCGGACGACCGCTTCTTCCGCCGTGCCCGGAATGCCGATCTCGTCGTTCAGCACCGCCTGGCTCGTGCTCGTCAGCTGCGTCACCGCGATGACCCGCGGCCGCGGCCGGCCGCCCGAGGCGGCTTCGGCGCCTTCCAGCGCCGCTTCCATCATCCGGACGCCGCCCGCCGCGTGAACGTTGAACAGGTCGACGCCGAGCCGCGTCACGCTGGCCGCGCCGCCCTTCACCGTATTCGGGATATCGTGCATCTTCACGTCGAGGAAGACGCGGTACCCCCGGTCTTTCAGTCCGGCGACGAACGCCGGGCCGGCCGCGTAGAACAGCTCCATGCCGACCTTCAGCCAGCAGGGGATGCCTTCAAGCGCCCGGATCAGCGATTCCGCGGCGGCTTCATCCGGGCGGTCCAGCGCCACCATGATGCGCCCTGCCGCTTCTTCCCGCGTCAATGTCAAGCGTACCGCCTCCCGTTCGGACGTGTTACTGCTGCTGAAGCACCGGCATCGGCCGGGATGCGAAACTGAGAGCCTGCAGCATTTCCAGCAGCGCCCGCACCGTGTCGAGCGACGTCAAGCAGACGACGCCGTTCTCGACCGCTTCGCGCCGGATGCGGAAGCCGTCGCGTTCGGGCGTGCGGCCTTTCGTCAGCGTGTTCACGACGAACTGCGCCTTGCCGCTGCGGATCAGGTCGAGAATGTTCGGCGACCCTTCGCTCAGCTTGTTCACCCGCGTCACGTACAGGCCGGCGCGCTCCAGCGCATCGGCGGTGCCGCCCGTCGCGATGATGCTGTAGCCGAGATCGTAGAAGCCGCGCAGGATGCCGACCGCTTCTTCCTTGTCCTTGTCGGCGACCGTTGCGATGATCGAACCGGTCGGCGGAATGCGCATGCCTGCACCGATCAGCCCTTTGTACAGCGCCTTCGCATACAGCTCGTCGCGGCCCATCACTTCGCCCGTCGATTTCATCTCCGGCGTCAGTGTCGGGTCGACGCGCCGCAGCTTGGCGAAAGAGAACACCGGCACCTTCACCGAGACGTGCTTGTCTTCCGGCCAGAGCCCTTCCTTGTAGCCGA
Organism: Thermobacillus sp.; assembly: GCF_003390775.1. Lineage (NCBI taxonomy): Bacteria > Bacillati > Bacillota > Bacilli > Caryophanales > Paenibacillaceae > Thermobacillus > Thermobacillus sp. Next base: position 72,331 of record NZ_QEWA01000039.1, read on the forward strand.
GATCGGCCAGCTTCTTGCCGAGGATCGCCTGCGTCGCCAGATTCGCCATCGGCACGTTCGTCACCTTGCTGAGGAAAGGCACCGTCCGCGACGAGCGCGGATTGACTTCGATGACGTACACCTGATCCTGGTGAATGACGAACTGGATGTTGATCATGCCGACTACCTTCAGTTCCTTGGCGATCCGGATCGTGATGTCGACGATCTGCTGTTTCACATCCTCCGACAGCGACTGCGGCGGATAGACCGCGATCGAGTCGCCCGAGTGGACGCCGGCCCGCTCGACGTGTTCCATGATGCCGGGAATGAGCACCGTCTCGCCGTCGCTGATCGCATCGACTTCCGCTTCCTTGCCCTGCATGTACCGGTCGATCAGCACCGGGTGCTCCGGATTGATCTTGACGGCCTGCTCCATGTAGCCGAGCAGCTCCTCGTCGGAGTAGACAATCTCCATCGCCCGGCCGCCGAGCACGTAGGATGGGCGGACGAGCACCGGATAGCCGAGGCTGCGCGCCGTCTCGACCGCTTCCTCGACCGACGTGACCGTGCTGCCCTTCGGCTGGGCGATGTTCAGCCGGCGGAGCAGCGCCTCGAATTTCTTGCGGTCTTCCGCCTGGTCGATGCTTTCGAGATCCGAGCCGAGGATGCGCACGCCGGCCTTGGCCAGCGGCGCGGCCAGATTGATTGCCGTCTGTCCGCCGAACTGGACGATGACGCCGACCGGCTGCTCCTGCTCGATGACGTTCATGACGTCCTCGAAGAACAGCGGTTCGAAGTAGAGCCGGTCGGACGTCGAGAAGTCGGTCGACACCGTCTCCGGATTGTTGTTGATGATGACCGCTTCATACCCGGCCTTGCGGATCGCCCAGACCGCGTGGACGGTCGAATAGTCGAACTCGATGCCTTGGCCGATCCGGATCGGGCCGGAGCCGAGTACGACGACCTTCGGCTTGTCCGTCTGCACCGTCTCGTTCTCGGTCTCGTAGGTCGAGTAGTAGTACGGCGTCGTCGCTTCGAATTCGGCCGCGCACGTGTCGACCATTTTGTACACCGGCTTGATGTCGAGCTCGAGCCTGAACGCCCGGACCGCGGCCTCGTCGGCGTGCGGATCGGACGGGTTCGCCTCGCGCCTGAGCTCCGCGATCGACCGGTCGGCGAAGCCGAGCCGCTTCGCTTCGTACAGCGTCTCCTTGGTCAATTTCGGTTCGGACTTGATCCGCTGCTCGAACGCGACGATGCCTTCGATCTTGTCCAGGAACCACCAGTCGATCTTCGTCAGGTCCTGGATGTCCTGCAGCTTCCAGCCGCGGCGGAACGCTTCGGCCACGAGGAAGATGCGCTCGTCGTCCGGCGTGATGAGCCGCTTGCGCAGCGTCTCGTCGTCGATCGACTCGACGCCTTTCAGATGGAAGCGGTGAGCGCCGATCTCGAGCGAGCGGATCGCCTTGTGCATCGATTCCTCGAACGTGCGGCCGATCGCCATCACTTCGCCGGTCGCCTTCATCTGCGTGCCGAGCTTCCGGTTGGCGGTGGTGAATTTGTCGAACGGCCAGCGCGGAATTTTCGTCACGATGTAGTCGATCGTCGGCTCGAACATTGCGTACGTCTGGCCCGTCACCGGGTTGATGATCTCGTCGAGCGTGTAGCCGACCGCAATCTTCGCCGCCATCTTGGCGATCGGATAGCCGGTCGCCTTCGACGCGAGCGCCGACGAGCGGCTGACCCGCGGGTTGACCTCGATAACATAATATTGGTAGCTGTAAGGATCAAGCGCGAACTGCACGTTGCAGCCGCCTTCGATCTTGAGCGCGCGGATGATGCTGAGCGCCGCCGAGCGCAGCATCTGGTACTCGCGGTCGGACAGCGTCTGGCTCGGCGCCACGACGATGCTGTCGCCGGTATGGACGCCGACCGGGTCGACGTTCTCCATGTTGCAGACAACGATGCAGTTGTCGTTCGAGTCGCGCATGACCTCGTATTCGATCTCTTTCATGCCGGCGATGCTCTTCTCGATGAGGCACTGGCCGATCGGGCTGTAGCGGATGCCCGCCGCGACCGTCTCTCGCAGCTCCTCCTCGCTTACGCAGATGCCGCCGCCGGTACCGCCGAGCGTGTAGGCCGGACGGACGATGATCGGGTAGCCGATGTTGTTCGCGAACTCGATCGCTTCCTCGACGCTGGTCACGATCGTGCTCTCGGGAACCGGCTGGTTCAATTCGCGCATCAGTTCGCGGAACAGTTCGCGGTCTTCCGCTTTCTCGATCGACGACAGCTGCGTGCCGAGAAGTTTCACGCCTTCGCGCTCCAGCACGCCCGCGCGCGCCAGCTCGACCGCCATGTTGAGCCCGGTCTGCCCGCCGAGCGTCGGCAGGAGGCCGTCCGGGCGCTCCCGGCGGATCACCTGCGTGACGAAATCGAGCGTGATCGGTTCGATGTACACCTTGTCGGCCATGTTCGTGTCCGTCATGATCGTGGCCGGGTTGCTGTTGATCAGGACGACTTCATAGCCTTCTTCCCTGAGCGCCTGGCAAGCCTGCGTGCCGGCGTAGTCGAATTCCGCTGCCTGGCCGATGACGATCGGACCGGAGCCGATGACGAGAATTTTTTTCAGATCGTTATTTCTGGGCATGCAGCAGTTCTCCTTTCAGCGTCTCCGCCAGATGGATCTGACGCGGCTTGCGCGGGTTCAGGCGCTTGTGCTCGCGGATCATGGCGAGGAAGTCGTCGAACAGATAGCTCGAATCGAACGGTCCCGGCGACGCCTCCGGATGGTACTGGACGGAGAAAGCCGGATATTTCGTATGGCGGAGGCCTTCAATCGTCTTGTCGTTGTTGTTGATGTGCGTAATTTCGAGGCCGGTGCCGGCGATGGAGTCTTCGCGCACGGTGTAACCGTGGTTTTGCGACGTGATGTAGCAGCGGCCGTTTACGAGATCCTTCACCGGATGGTTGCCCCCGCGGTGGCCGAACTTCAGCTTCTCCGTGTCGGCGCCGCAGGCGAGCGCCAGCAGCTGATGGCCGAGACAGATGCCGAAGATCGGATATTCGCCGAGCAGCTCGCGGATCGTCTTCACCGCGACGCCGACATCCTTCGGGTCGCCCGGTCCGTTCGAGAGTTGAATGCCGTCCGGATTGAGACGGCGGATCTGTTCGGCCGTCGTGTCGTACGGCACGACCATGACGTCGCAGCCGCGCCGGGTCAGCTCGCGCAGGATGCCGCTCTTCGCGCCGAAGTCCATCAGCACGATCCGTTCCCCGCCGCCCGGCACATTGATGAAGCTCTTCGTCGACGTGCGCGCCACCTGATCGCGCATGAGCGGCGTCGCCTGAAGGCGTTCCATCAGCTCTTCGACGCTTTCATTGCCGGTGGTGATGATCCCCTTCATCGTGCCGTGATGACGGATGATGCGCGTCAGCATCCGGGTGTCCACTTCGGAGATGCCCGGAATGCCCGCTTCCTTCAGCAAGACGTCGAGCGGAGTCTCGGCGCGCCAGTTGCTCGGAACCGGCTCATGCCGGCGCACGACGAGGCCGTGGACGTAGGGGACGATGCTTTCGAAGTCGTTGCGCGTGACGCCGTAATTGCCGATGAGCGGATAGGTCATCGTCACGATTTGCCCGCAATAGGACGGGTCGGACAATACTTCCTGATAACCGGTGATGCCGGTATTGAACACCACTTCGCCGATGACGGCCCCTTCCGCCCCGAACGAGCGGCCGGTGAACAGCGTGCCGTCCTCCAACAACAATCTTGCCTGCATCCGTATCACTCCCTGAATGACGTATATGTAATCCGTTCGCCTGAGCCGTCAGTTCGCCCGAGCCGTCAGTCCGCCTGCCAGACCGTGCGGCCGGCGACGATCGTGCGGACCGGCCAGCCCGAAAGGCGCCGTCCGGTAAGCGGCGTGTTGCGGCTCTTCGACAGAAACTTCGCCGGATCGACCGTCTGCTCGCTGTCCAGATCAATCAGCGTCAGATCGGCGGGCGCGCCGGCTTCCAGCCGGCCGGCCTTCAGGCCGAACACCCGTGCCGGGTCGCTCGTCATCCGGCGAAGCAGGAAGCCGAGGCTCCATCTGCCGGTCTTGACAAACGTCGTGTAGAGCAGCGGGAACGCCGTCTCGAATCCGACGATGCCGAACGGCGCGAGATCGACGCCCTTCGCCTTCTCCTCTTCGGCATGCGGCGCATGGTCGGTGACGATGATGTCGATCGTGCCGTCCTCCAGCGCCTCGATGACCGCCTGCACGTCGCGGGGCGTCCGGAGCGGCGGGTTCATTTTCCAGTTCGGGTCCATGCCGGGGATGTCCTCGTCCGACAGCACCAGATGGTGCGGGCACACTTCCGCGGTCACGCGGACGCCGACCGACTTCGCCAGCCGGATGAGCCGCACCGACTGCTCCGTGCTGACGTGGCAGACGTGGTAGTGCGCGCCGGTCGCTTCCGCCAGAAGCACGTCCCGTCCGACGTGAATTGCCTCGGACTCGTTCGGGATGCCTTTCAGGCCGTGCTTGCGGCTGAACGCGCCCTCGGTCACCCAGGCGCCCTGCACAAGCGAGTCGTCCTCGCAGTGCGCGATGATCGGCAGGCCCAGCTCACGGGCGCGAACCATCGCTTCCTTCATCATCTGCGCGTTCTGCACGCCGACGCCGTCGTCCGAGAACCCGATCGCGCCCGCTTCCTTCAGCGCGGCGAAATCGGTCAGCTCGCGGCCGAGCTCGTTCTTCGTGATCGCGGCGATCGGCAGCACGTTGACGACGCCTTCGCGGGCCGCCTTGTCCAGGATGTACCGCACCGTCTCCGGCGTGTCCGTGACGGGGCGGGTGTTCGGCATGCAGGCGATCGTGGTGAAACCGCCGCGCGCGGCCGAACGCGTGCCGCTGGCGATGTCCTCCTTGTGCGTGAAGCCCGGATCGCGCAGATGGACATGCATGTCGATAAAGCCGGCCGACACGAGCAGGCCGGAGGCGTCGATCGTTTCGGCGCCGGCCGTGTCCGGCTCGCCGCCCCGCTCGATCGCGGTGATCGTCCCGTTCTCGACGCGGATGTGGGCCGTCACGAGATCGCCGGCTTCATCGTCCCAGATTTTGCCGTTCACAATCCATAACGTCATGGCTTTCGATCGCTCTCCTTTCGCTTGTGCGCACGGCCTTGTTCCGGACGCGCGCGGCCGGCTGCTCCGCGCCGCTTGTATCCGTCCTCGTCCGCAATGGTGTCCGTCTCTATCCGCGCAGCGCCCGCTCGATGACGGCCATGCGGATCGGCACGCCGTTGGCCATCTGCTGGAAAATGCGCGACTGCGGATGCTCGACCAGTTCGTCGTCGATCTCGACGCCGCGGTTGACCGGCGCCGGGTGCATGATGATCGCGTGCCCCTTGATTCTTGCGGCGCGCTCGACCGTAAGGCCGTAGTGCTCCCGGTAATCTTCCGCCGACTTGATCATGCCGGACTCGTGCCGCTCGAGCTGAACACGCAGCATCATGATGACGTCCGCGCCGAGCGCCTCGTCCACCGTCACATACGGCGCGTCAAGCTCCGGCGCCTCGAGGTTCGGCGGCGCGCAGAAGACCACGTCCGCGCCGCATTTCCTGAGCGCCCAGAGGTTGGAACGCGCCACCCGGCTGTGCAGGATGTCGCCGATGATCGCGACGCGCAAGCCTTTGAGCGAGCCGAAATGTTTCCGCATCGTGTACAGATCGAGCAGCGCCTGGGTCGGATGCTCGTTGTTGCCGTCTCCGGCGTTGATGAGCGGCACATTGACGCGGGAGGCGATCTCCGACAGCACGCCGATCGGCTTCAGCCGGATGATCCCGGCGTCGATGCCGATCGACTCGAGCGTGCGAACCGTGTCGTAGATCGACTCGCCCTTGTTCACGCTCGAGACGGCAGCCGAGAAATTGAGCACCTGCGCGCCGAGCCGTTTCGCCGCCATTTCGAACGAAAACCGCGTGCGCGTGCTGTTCTCGAAAAACATGTTCGCCACGATCGCGTCGGGCACGGCGTTGTGGATCTTCTTTCCTCTGGACTCCCAGTACTGCGCCCGGTCGAGAATCGATTCGATCTCCTCCGCGGACAGATCTTTCACGCCGAGCAGGCTGCGCTGCCTCAGTTTCGCTGCCGTCGTCATCGCGTGCGCCTCCCTGATCCGTAAATGGCCACCATATCCGAGCCGTCCACTTCCTTGAGCGATACGCCGATCGATTCGGAGCGCGCCGTCGGCACGTTCTTGCCGACATAGTCCGGGCGGATCGGCAGTTCGCGGTGGCCGCGGTCGACCAGCACCGCAAGCTGGATCGAACGCGGACGTCCGACATCCATGATCGCGTCCATCGCCGCCCGGATCGTCCGGCCCGTGAACAGCACGTCATCGAACAGGATGACGTGCTTGTCCCGGATCTCCGCCGGATCGATGCCGGCGCAGGCCGGCGCCTCGGCCTGTCCCGCGCCGTCCCGGTCGTCGCGGTACGACGTGATATCGAGATCGAACGCGAGCACCGGCTTGCCTTCGATCTCGGCCACCCGCTCCGCCACCCGCCGTGCCAGGTAGACGCCGCGGGTGCGAATGCCGGCGAACACGCAGCCGTCTATGCCTTTGTTTTTCTCCAGAATTTCATGCGCGATGCGCGTAAGCGCCCGCCGGATGCCGGTCTCGTCCATGATGACGTGTCGAATGTCGTCCAATGCCATCACCTCCGCCTGATTGAACCCACAAAAAAACTCCTTGCGAAAAGCCGCAAGGAGTCAGGCCGCACCACACCACGACCCTCGGCGCGCGCACGGGTAGCGCCGCCGTCAGGCCTGTGCCTGTCCGATATGCCGTTACCTTGTCAGCCTCACGGGACTGAATTAAAGGTTCAACCATTCATTAACAGCATTATGACACTTTGGTCCACGGAAGTCAATAGCCGGATCCGACAAAAAGCGGGAAGGCATGACCGCACGTGTTCCCGTGCACCGCTGCTTTCCCGCTTGCCCGTCACCAGCCGAGCCTCGTGATCCGCTCGACCGCGCGCTCTGTATTTTCCCGGCTGCCGAAGGCCGTCAGCCGGAAGTAACCTTGTCCGGCCTGTCCGAAACCGACGCCCGGCGTGCCGACGATGTGCGCTTCCCGGAGCAATTTGTCGAAGAATGCCCACGAGTCGATCCCGTCCGGCGTCTTCAGCCAGATGTACGGCGCGTTGACGCCGCCGTAAGCTTCGATGCCGACTGCCTTCAGTCCGTCGAGGATCAGCTTTGCGTTCGCCATGTAGTAGTCGACCAGCGCGGCGATCTGCGCCTTCCCTTCCGGCGTATAGAGCGCCGCCGCTCCCCGCTGCGTCACGTAGGAGACGCCGTTGAACTTCGTCGTATGCCTGCGGTTCCAGAGGTCGGCGAGGACAATATCGTTCCCGTCCGCATCCTTCGCCTTGAGCTCCCGCGGCACCACCGTGTACGCGCAGCGCACACCGGTGAAACCGGCCGTCTTCGAGAAGCTGCGGAACTCGATCGCCACTTCCCGCGCGTCTTCAATCTCGTAGATGCTGTGCGGCACACCTTCTTCCCGGATGTACGCTTCATACGCCGAGTCGTACAGGATGACGCTGCCGTTTTGCTTCGCGTAATCGACCCACAGCTTCAGCTCGTCCCGCGTCAGCGTCATGCCCGTGGGGTTGTTCGGGTAACAAAGATAGATCAGGTCGACCTTCCGTTCGGGCAGCGCCGGCTTGAATCCGTTCTCCCGACTGCAGGTCAGGTACACGATGCCTTGATACCGGTTCGTCTCCCTGTCGTAAGCGCCGGCCCGGCCCGCCATGACGTTCGTGTCCACATAAACCGGATAGACCGGATCCTGCACCGCGACGACGGCGTCCTGGCTGAAAATCTCCTGGATGTTGCCCACGTCGCACTTCGACCCGTCGCTGACGAACACCTCATCCGGACGGATGTCGATGCCGCGCGCCTGATAATCGTGGCGGGCGATCGCCTCCCGCAGGAAATCGTAGCCCTGTTCGGGACCGTAGCCGCGGAACGTGTCCGCCTTCGTCAGATCGTCGACTGCGGCGCGCATCGCGCCGGCCGCCGCTTCGGGCAGCGGGCGCGTTACATCGCCGATGCCGAGGCTGATGATGTCCGCGTTCGGATGCTCCTTCAGGAATGCCGCGCGCCTGCGGGCAATTTCCGAGAACAGATAGCTGCCTTGCAGATCTTTGTAATGGGGATTGATCCTGGCCATGGGCTCATCACCTTTCAAGCGGGCCGCATCCTAACGCGCATACTGCGCGCGGCCCCGGCTTATGCTGTCTATCAGCATAACGCCCAGAGGCGAGGATCGTAATGGAATAATCCCTCTAAAATTTGCACTCATGCGGCAATGCGCCGAACCGCCTACCTGTTTCTCAGCATATCCAGAATGCGCTGAAAATCATCGGGAATCGGCGATTCGAAACGCAGCGCCTCGCCCGTGCGGGGATGGACGAAACCGAGCACGACGGCGTGCAGCGCCTGCCCGTCCAGCGGCAAGGTCTTCGCCCGGCCGTAGACGGGATCGCCGGCCAGCGGATGGCCGATATACTTCATGTGGACGCGGATCTGGTGCGTGCGCCCCGTCTCGAGCTGAAGCCGGACCAGCGTGTAGTCGCCGAACCGCTCCAGCACCGCGAAATGCGTCACGGACGGCTTGCCGCCGGCCGTGACGGCGAATTTCTTGCGATCGTGCGGATCGCGGCCGATCGGCGCGTCGATCGTTCCCTGATCGTGCGGCAGATTGCCGTGCACGAGCGCGATGTACGCCCGCTCGACCGTGTGCGCCTTGAGCTGTTCCGACAGCGACACGTGCGCCAGATCGTTCTTCGCGGCCATCAGCAGGCCGGACGTGTCCTTGTCGATCCGGTGGACGATGCCCGGCCGCAGCCTTCCGTTGATGCCGGAGAGATCCCGGCAATGATGGAGCAGCGCGTTGACCAGCGTCCCCGATGCATGACCGTGCGCCGGGTGGACGACCATGCCGCGCGGCTTGTCGACGACGATGACGTCGCCGTCTTCATAGACGACATGGAGCGGGATCGGCTCCGGCCGGATGTCCGCATCCTCGGGCTCCGGCGGCGTCACGGCGACGACATCGCCCGGCTCCAGCCGGTAATTCGGTTTGACCGTCGCGCCGTTCACGGTGACGGCGCCCGTGCGGATCCATTCCTGCACCTGCGTGCGCGAGACGCCTTCCTCCGCGGATTCGGCGACGAACTTGTCAAGCCGCTCGCCCGCCTCCGCTTCCGTCACGACCCACTCCTGGGTCCATTCATCGTGCGGGTTCGTCTGCTTCTGTTCCGCTTGTGATGTCATGGGTCTTTCCGTTTTCGTCTCCTTCCAGGCTGCCGGCGGCTTTGTCCCGTTCCCTGCGGATATCCAGCACCGCGTCGAGCAGAATGAGGCCGACGCCGATGACGATGCCCATGTCCGCTACGTTGAAGATGGGGAACGTGTAGCTGCCGAAATTGAACTGCAGGAAATCGATCACATGGCCGTACAGCAACCGGTCGATGAAATTGCCGAGCGCCCCGCCGAGCACCAGGCCGAACGCCGTCAGCAGCAGCGGCCTGCCGGTTCGCCAGTTCCGCTCGATATACCAGACAATCCCGATGACGACAACGATCGTAATCAGGATGAACAGCGTCTGGGCGCCCGGCAGCATGCTGAAGGCCGCCCCGTCGTTCAACACGTGCGTAATGAGGAAAAATTGCCCGATGACGCTGATCTGTTCATACAAGGCCACATTCGCGTCGATAATCTGCTTCGTCAGTTGATCCAACAGAAAAACGACAGCCGCAACGGCATAATAGCGCAAATGCTTCAACTTTCGCGTCCCTCCGCCCCAAAGATCGAAAATGCTCTCCCGGCAAGCCCTGTAATGTGCGTGTCCCAATCATTGTATCACAACTGCGCCGGCCCGCTCCACATCCGGATCAGGAAGAAAAAACCTGAGCTGTCACGCGTTACAATCCCCCGTCCATAGTAAAATCGGTCCGCCGCGCACAAGCTACGACCGACTGCTACGGATGAAGGGAGCTGACCGCATGAAGGCGTTCGACGGCAGCCGTTTGACGGCGCTGAGACAGAAACTTGAAGCGGAAGCCGGTGAGCTGGAAGAGCGGCTGAGGGAAAGCGGCAGCCGCGGCCTCGAAGAGGAAGCGCGCGGCAATACCGGCGAACTGTCCATGTACGACAACCATCCGGCCGACATCGCTTCCGAGACATTCGAACGGGGCAAAGACCTCGCGCTGCTCGAGAACGACGAACTGAGACTGCAGCGGATTCGTGCGGCCCTGCAGGCCATGGACAACGGCACGTACGGCGTCTGCCGGACATGCGGCGGGCCGATTCCGCCGGAACGCCTCGAAGCCGTGCCCGAGACGCTGTATTGTGTCCGCCATTCGCCGCAGCGGCTCGAGTCGGAGCGGCGCCCGGTCGAGGAAGAAAGCCTCGATCCCCCGTTCGGCAGGACCAGCCTCGACGGCGAGAGCTCGTGGACCGGCTTTGACGGCGAGGATGCCTGGCAGATCGTCGAATCGTACGGCACGTCGGATTCGCCGGCGCTTGCGGAGGACCCGGAGGCGGACTACGAGAAGCTCACGATCGAAGCGGAAGAGCGCGAAGGATTTGTCGAATCGATCGAAAGTTTTCTGGCCACCGACATTACGGGACGGCATGTTACGGTCGTCCGCAGCCGCTCGTATGAAGATTATTTGGAGCGGGGAGAAGGCGAGCCGCTGCTGGAACCGGATCCGGTGATCGATATCCGGGTGGACGGGGATGCCTGAGAGGGGTTTTGCGGCGGGCGTTCAACCGGAGTTCGTTAACGAAACTGAGCGTCGTTATTTGGCGCCATTGGCCTCGATTGAAATTGAAGCGGCAACGAAACTGAGCGTTCTTATTTGCCTGTTCAAAGTGATTCTTGGCCCGATCCGGCGCGAATAACGTGTCTCGGTTTCGTTTCATTTCCGGAACACCATGCTTTGCGAAAAATAAGGTGTGTCAGTCTCGTTACGTTCCCCGTCGGACCATCCTGGCGGATTCTCGCGCGATTAACGGCACAGTGTGCCGTTAATCGGCCCCGGCACCGCGTGCGGGCGGCCAATAACGGCACGAAATGCCGTTATTGGCCTTCGTCAGGCCGACCTCGCGGCTTCTTGCCGCCTTTAACGGCACGTCGTGCCGTTAATTTGCCCCGGCACCGCGTGCGGGCGGGCAATAACGGCACGAAATGCCGTTATTGGCCTTCGCCGAACGGCTCCCTTGGGGCAGGCCGCCCGTTCTCGCCTTTCTCCGCCTCACGCGTCCGCCTGACCATGACCAGCACCAGCGCAATCGCAACCAGCACGAACAACACGTTGCCGAACCATGCGCCGGTCTTCGGGCCAGAGCAGCCAGGTCACGAAGAACCCCAGCCAGGCGCAGGTGAGCAGCGTGCCGGACACGAGCGCCTGCCGGTGCCGGACGTTCCACCAGGGGCTACGCGCCATGCGCCGCACGACATACCAGGCCGCAACGAGCAGAAACACGCCGCCGATCAATCCCGTCCAGCTTTTCTCCGGACGGGCAACGAACCCGCCGGACGCAAGAAAGGCACCCAGTCCGATCAACCAGGGGCGCACCCCGTTGCCGGCGGCGGGGACGTCGGCCCCGGCTCCGACCGAAGCCGGGGCCGGTTCCGTAGCGCCGCCCCGCCCGACGGCAAAAGCCGCGGCGATCAGCAATCCCGCGACGACAGCCGCGCCGGCAAGCTGCCAAGGCTCCGCCAGAAACCTGTACTCCGCGTAAATGAACGAAAATACGGTGACGCACCCGATCCCGTACAGGACGGCGGCCGCCGCCCGCCATGTTTCCCCACCACTCTCTCTGACTTGAGGCCTATTTCACCATCATAGGGTGTTTTCCAACAATTGTCAATATGTTCTCCCCTCCAGCTGCCGCTGCACGATGCGCACGATATCCGCGATGTAGTCCCCGATGATCGGCAGATTGAGCTTGCCGAGCATTTGCAGCACATACAGAATCGTTGCGGCGAAGAACGTGAAGCCGATCGCGATGCCGATGCCCCGCGCCGTCCCGGCGACCAGATTGCGCCAGATAAGCGACAGCGGACGGTTGAGCAAATCGACGTATTCCGAGATCTTCGCCCGCTCCAGCCTGACCGACAGCCGGTCCAACTCCCGGGCCAACAGCTCCATCCGATGTTCCCGTTCACCGGGTTCCGCCCGCCCGGACTGTCCGTCGGCCTGTTCGATCCATTTATCCGACCGCGGCAACCGATCCGCCGCCTGCCCGGACCGTTCATCCTCCTGCCCGGACCGATCTTCCGTCCGTTCGTCCATGCCGTCCGCCCCTTTCCGGAGCCGCCGCAGAGCCGTGGCAGCCTCATCTTCCCGCGAAACGAAAAACGAGCCGCAGTGGCCCGTTTTCCTCGCTTGTCTGTTTTCCAGTATGTCCTCAGACGTCAATCCGGATTCCGATCGCAAAATCGCCCGCCTGCACCTTCTCCATGCCGTCCGCGGGACCGAACGCGACCTCCCGGAGCAGCACGTTTGCCTTGAGCAGCTCATCGAACGTCTGCAGCGCGGCCTGCAGCTCCTGCGGCACGTCAAGTTGCAACCGGACTCGCGCCTCGATCGGGAGATCAAGCTTCTTGCGCGTATCCTGCACGGCGCGGATCACTTCCCGCACCCAGCCTTCCTGCTCCAGCTCGGGCGTGATGTCCGTGTTGAGCGCGACCGTCACGCCGTCGCCCGACGCCGCCTTGAAACCCGTCTTGGCCCGCTTCTCGACCAGCAGCTCGTCGAGGGTGATCCGCAGCGTCTCGCCTTCCGGAGACGTCCAGTCGAGCCCGCCGTCCTCCAGCACCGCGCGCCGCGCGTCCTCCGCGGGGAGCGACTTCAGGTGCGCCTGGATCGGCGCGACATGGCGGCCGTACTTCTTGCCCGCGACCTTCAGGTTCAGCTTCAGGTCGAACTCGACGAACCCGCTGTCGCTCGTCTCCACGACGATCCGCTTCACGTTGATCTCGTCCTTGATGATCGCCTCATATTCTTCCAGCGGGAACGGCCGGCTGAGCGACACGATCAGCTCGGAGAGCGGCTGGCGCGTCTTGATGCCCGATTCGTTGCGCACGCTGCGCGCCAGCTCGACGATCCTGCGCGTCGTCTCCATATCGCGCTCGAGCGCTTCGTCGATCAGCGACTCGTCGGCCTGCGGGTAGTCCGCCAGATGGACGCTCTCGCCGCCGCCCAGGTTGACGTAGACGTCCTCCGCGACGAACGGCGTGAACGGCGCGATGAGCCGCGCAAGATCAAGCAGCACTTTGTGCAGCGTCTGATAAGCTTCGATTTTGTCGTCCGTCAGCCCGCTGCCCCAGAACCGGTCGCGCGAGCGGCGGATGTACCAGTTGCTCATCTCGTCGACGAACGTCTCGATGCGCTTCGCCGGGTTCAGGAAATCGTACGCTTCAAGCCCCTTGCGCACATCCCGGATCAGGCTGTTCAGCCGCGAGATGATCCAGCGGTCCAACTTGCTCGCCGGCTTCCGGTACGGGTGCTCTTCCGGACGGAACCCGTCGATCGACGCGTACAGGGCGTAGAAGGCGTGCGCGTTGACGATCGTGTCGACCACCTTCGACTTCGCCTCGGCGACGATGCCGCGCGAGAACCGTTTGCTGTTCCACGGCGCGCTGTCCGCGAGCAGCGCCCAGCGGAATGCGTCCGTGCCGTAAGCTTCGATAATCTCCCACGGGTCGATGACGTTGCCCTTCGACTTCGACATTTTCTGGCCGTTCTCGTCAAGCACGTGGCCCGTCGAAATTACCCGCTTGTACGGCGCCTTGCCGGTATACAGCGTCGACACCGCGAGCAGGCTGAAGAACCAGCCGCGCGTCTGGTCGATCCCTTCGACGATCATGTCGGCCGGATACTGGTCCTCGAACTTCGCGCGATCGCCGAACGGATAATGGTACTGGGCGAACGGCATCGAGCCGCTGTCGAACCAGACGTCGATCACTTCGGGCGTGCGCGTCATGACGCCGCCCTCGCAGTGCGGGCAGCGCAGTTTTACTTCATCCACGTACGGTTTGTGAAGCTCCAGATCTTCCGGCACCGGTCCGGCGGCCCGCTCGCGCAGATCCGCGATGCTGTCCGGCGCGTATTCGCCCTGGCAGCTGCCGCACACCCAGACGTTGAGCGGCGTGCCCCAATAGCGGTTCCGGCTGATGTTCCAGTCGACAAGGTCTTCGAGGAAATTCCCGAACCGGCCGTCGCGCAGATGGCCCGGATACCACTCGATCCCGCGATTGTTCGCGATCAGCTGGTCCTTCACCGCCGTCGTCCGGATGAACCAGCTTTCCGTCGCGTAGTAGAGCAGCGGCGTCTTGCACCGCCAGCAGAACGGATAGCTGTGCTCGTAGCGCTCCTTCGCGAACAGCAGGCCGCGATCGCTGAGCATCCGCACGATGTCGACGTCGCAATCCTTCACGAACCGGCCGGCGAAGTCGGTCACCGCGTCGATGTAGCGTCCCGCGGGGTCGACGACGCCGAGCATGTCGATGTTGTTCGCCTGGGCCGCCTTGTAGTCGTCCTCGCCGTGCGCCGGCGCAATGTGCACGATGCCCGTGCCGCTCGTATCGCTGACGAAATCCGCCGCGATCACGACATGCGCGTTCTTGACCGGCACATAGCGGAACGGCGGCTCATACGCGAGGCCGGCCAGTTCCGAGCCTTTCACCTTCGAGACGATCTCGTAGTCTTCCTTCAGGACCGACTCGGCGAGCGCCTCGGCGACGATGTACGTCTCGCCGTCCTTGCGGACGCGGACATAGGTCATCTCCGGATTGACGGCCAGCGCCGTGTTGGCCGGCAGCGTCCACGGCGTCGTCGTCCAGGCGAGGATCGACGCGTCCTCCGACTTCAGCCGGAATTTGACCGTGGCGGACAGGTCCTTCACATCCTCGTAGCCTTGCGCCACTTCGTGCGAGCTGAGCGTCGTCTGGCAGCTCGGGCAATAGGGGCTCACGCGGTGACCGCGGTAGAGCAGCCCTTTCTTGTGGATCGTCGACAGGATGTGCCAGACGCTTTCGATGTAACGATTGTCGAGCGTGATGTACGGATCGTCCAGATCGATCCAGTAGGCGATCGCCTCGGTCATCTCGCGCCATTGCCGCTCGTACTCGAACACGCTGTCCTTGCACTTCTTCACGAACGCCTCGACGCCGTAGCGCTCGATCTCATGCTTGCCGGAGATGCCGAGCTGCTTCTCGACGCCGAGCTCGACCGGCAGGCCGTGGGTGTCCCAGCCCGCCTTGCGCACGACGCGGTAGCCGGACATCGTCTTGTAGCGGCCGATGAAGTCTTTGATCACCCGACCGAGCACGTGACCGATGTGCGGCATGCCGTTCGCCGTCGGCGGTCCTTCATAGAACACGTAGTTGGGCCTTCCGGCGCGGTTTTCGATCGACCGCTTGAACGTGTTTTCCTTCCTCCACTTTTCGAGAATGCGCTGTTCGCGGGTCCTGGCCCGCTCTTTCACGTCTACGCGTTGCATGGTCAACCACTCCCGTCACTCAGGTCATCAAAACTGAAAAAAGCCCGCCCCGAAAGGGACGAGCTTCGCTCGCGTTACCACCCTCATTCCGCCTCCGCCGCGCGCCCTGGAAGCGCATGGCCTGAGACGGCACCTCACCGCAGACCGCAGTCTGCGCATCCGGATAACGGCGGATTTCCGGCGCGGCTTACTGCTCTTGTCAAGGTTCGGCCGCGCTTCTCGGAGATGATTTTCGGCTGCGGATCGAACACCGGCTTTCAGCGTGGGTACCGGCTCTCTGGGGAACGACCGCTGCAGCTTACTCGTTCTCGTCAACGAATTTGAGGTCGGCATTCAGTTTGTACCTATCCTATAATTATACGCTTGCGCCCCACGATTGTCAACCGGAAAGCGCCCTCATTCGTGCCCCGCGATTTCGCGCGTTTCGCGGGTCGCTGC
The DNA here is from genome assembly GCF_003390775.1 of Thermobacillus sp. Taxonomy (NCBI): domain Bacteria; kingdom Bacillati; phylum Bacillota; class Bacilli; order Caryophanales; family Paenibacillaceae; genus Thermobacillus; species Thermobacillus sp. Next base: position 88,325 of record NZ_QEWA01000039.1, read on the forward strand.
AACCCCCTCGAGCGCATCCCAGCTGTCCTGGCTGAGCAGCTCAAGCTGCGCTTCGACGAGCGTCCGGAACCGCGTCCGGTAGATCGCCGCCTGTTTCTTCATCTCCTCAACCTCGAGTGCGATCTTGCGCGATTTCGCCAGGGCCTCGTTGATGATCCGGTCGGCGTTCTTCTCCGCTTCCTTGATCACGAGCTGCGCTTCCTTCTTCGCGTTGTTCTTCACTTCGTCCGCGGCTTCCTGCGCGATGATGATCGTCTTGCTCAGCGTCTCCTCGAGATTGGCGAAATGATTCAGCTTCTCCTGCAGCGCCAGCACCTGGTTCTGCAGCTCCTTGTTCTCGCGGATGAGCGCCTCGTAATCCTTGATCACCTGGTCAAGAAACTCGTTGACCTCATCCTCATCATAGCCGCGCAGGCGGCGGCCGAACTCTTTGTTATGGATATCCAGCGGCGTCAACGGCATGGTGACGCACCTCCTCCTTACATTGCCCGAACGATACCGTACCCTTTCGACAGGTTCCGATGGAATTCCTGCCTCGCTTCAAATAAATTTGCCAATCGCAACGCGCAGCCGGCCGCTTTTCGTCGGTCCGTCGACCTTGAGAATTTTGAACCGGCCGTAACCCTTGAGCGAGACGACGTCACCTTCCTCGAGCCGGGCAGAAGGATCTTCTTCCGTCTTCCAGTTGACCCTGCACCGGCCCGCCCGGATCGGATCCATAATCTTCGACCGGCTGACGCGGAACGCGTCGCTCGCCACGCCGTCCAGACGCAAAGAAGCCACCGTGATAACCGTCACGTCCATCTCGGGCTGCACGACCCGGAGGCTCTCCCGGGGAAGAATGTCCGTGCGGACGGGCACACGATGCACTTGTGTCAAATGGGTATGCAGAAATCCGGCCATCTCTTCCGTCACGAGACAGTGGCAGCCGTCATCGCGCACATGAAGGTCGCCGAGTACGTCCCGCTTGATGCCGAGTCCGAGCAGGGCGCCGAGATAATCGCCGTGGTCGAGCTCGAGGAACTTGCCGCCCGAAGCCTCGACCGCCAGCACGGCGATGTCGCAATCCACGTCTTCCGGATCGCGGTAAGCCGGGACGATGACGGCGCGCTTCCGCTCGGCTTCCGGATAGCCGCCGTCCAGCCGCAAGACCGCGTCCGGCTCGCGGCCGGCGATCGACTGCAGGATGAACTGCTGGCGCGGGTCCAGGAAGTCGGTCACAACCGTCGCATGGCGTTCGGCCGCCCGCTCCACCCACTCCAGCGCCCGGTCGACGAACGGCCGCTCGTCCGGATGGAAGTGGACATAGAGCGACTGACTCATATGAAGAATTCAATCACCGCAATGAGCCCCATCGCGATGAACTGCAGTGCGAAGATGGCGACGATCGGCGAAATGTCCAGCATGCCCCCGATCGGCGGGATGAGCCGACGGAACGGCGCAAGGTACGGTTCGACCAGTTTGCCGAGCATTTCGCCGATGAAGCTGTCGCGGGCGTTCGGAATCCAGGACAGCAGCACATAGGCGATAATGACGAACGTGTATATCCGGTGAATAAGCCAAATTAAAGATTCAATTTCAGACACGAGGTCACCTCATCGTCTTGTATTCGTTGTCATCCGTCAGCATGTCCGTGATCGAGCCCTGCACTTCCACCGTATCCGGCGTGCACAGGAAGATGTTCGGCCCGATCTTCGTGATCGACCCGTTCAGCGCATAGACCGTGCCGCTCAGGAAATCGACAATCCGGATCGCATGGTCGGTGCGGATCCGCTGCAGGTTGACGACGACGGAACGACGGGAACGCAGATGATCGGCTATCTCCTGCGCCTCGTCGTAGGAACGCGGTTCGTTCAGCACGACGCGGACATTCTTCTGCGCATGGATGCTGACGACATTGCCGCCCTTCATGGTTCTACGCGATTCGAAGACCGGCGTTTCAATTTCCTGCTCCGCGTCAGCGGACGACCGGCCGCGCTCGACGACTTCCTCTTCTTCCTGAAGCCCGAGAAAACTCATGAATCGGTTCATGACGCTCATGACACAGCCTCCTCTTTCCCCACCAGAATCGTCCCCAGCCGGAGCCATGTCGCCCCTTCTTCGACCGCAACCTCGAAATCGTTCGACATGCCCATGGAAAGCCCGCTTGCTTCCTCCCGCAAGACGGCGGCCCGGTTCAGTTCATCCCGGAGGTTGCGGAGCGCCCGGAATACCGGCCGCGCCTCTTCCGGGTCGTCGCCAAACGGCGCCATCGTCATCAGGCCCGCCACGGCGATGCCGCGCATATCCGCGATGGTTCGCGCAAAGCCGATCAAATCTTCCGGCGCAAGGCCGTGCTTCGACGCTTCGCCGGAGACGTTCACCTGAATGAAGCAGGGAACGCGGATGCCCAGCTGTTCGGCGCGCTTGTCGATCGCCTGGGCAAGCGAGAGCCTGTCCAGCGAATGGATGTAAGCGAACTTTCCGACGACGTCCTTGACCTTGTTCGTCTGCAGCGAACCGATGAAATGCCAGACCGGCTGCGGCTGCTCATCCTGCAAGGCGCGCCACTTCGGCGCGGCGTCCTGCCACCGGTTCTCGCCGAGATGGACGAGCCCCGCGCGGAGCGCCTCCCTTGCGGCCGCTTCGCCGGCATATTTCGTCACGGCGACGATGCCGATCTCTTCCCGCCGGCGGCCGCTGCGGGCGCAAGCTTCGCGGATGCGGCGGTCGACGTCGTCCAGTCTCGCCCGGATTGACACGTCGGTTCACCTCTCACGCATGCCGATGAAACTCGCCATCCTTCCCGTCCTTCCGCCTTCCCGCCGGTGGGAGAAAAACAGATCGCGCCGGCATCCGGTGCAGAAGGACGAAAATGCGATGCGACTCGGCATGATTCCTGATCTTATCATAATCTGTCGGTTCATTTCTTTCAAGTTAAGCCTTGCTTTGCCATCATCCGTCATGCGGATCATGGCGTCCAGGGGCGCGCCGCCCGAAGGCGCGAGCGACTCCGCCAGCGGCAGCGCGCTCCCGATCACCGGGCCGTCAACCTCGTAGCAGCACGGGCCGATCGCCGGACCGATCGCGGCGCGGATGTCGGCCGGGCGGCTGCCGAATTCCCGCTCCATCGCCTCGATCGTCCGCGCGGCGATTTCAAGCGTCGTTCCCCGCCAGCCGGCATGGGCGAGCGCCACCGCGCCCCGCTTCGGATCGTGGAACAGGAGCGGCACGCAGTCCGCGTAATAGGATGCGAGCAGAATGCCCGGCTCATCCGTCATGATCGCGTCCGCCCCGGGAATGGCCGATTCCAGATCCTTGCCGCCCCGGCCCCGGTCCGCGCTTGCGACGCGGTGGACGCGGCAGCCATGCACCTGCTCCGCGCACGTCCAGGCAGCCGGGTCCCAGCCGGCCGCCTCCGCCGCGAGGGCGCGGTTGCGGACGACGGCCTCGGCCGTATCGCCGACATGCAGGCCGCAGTTCAGCGACGCCCAGGGCGGACTGCTGACGCCGCCTTCCCGGCCGGTGATGCCGGCCGTCAGGCCCGGCGACTCTTCCATCCAGCCGCGCAGCAGAAACAGCGCCGGACCGTTGCCTTCCATCCGAACGAACGGTTCCATCGGGTTCACCTCGCAGAACCAGTGTACCACAGCGGCTGCGTCGAAGAAATCGTCACCGTTCGCTCAGCTCCACGTCCTGAACGCGATTCAGCCGGGTGTCGTCCAGCCTGACGAGCACGACGTCTTCGCCTACCTTGACGATGCTGCGCCACGGAATGATGACATCGGCTCCGCCGCCGCCGAACAGCCCGAAGAAACGGCCGCTTTCCGGCACGATGATCGATTCGATCCGGCCTTGCCTGAGATCCAGCTCCAGATCGCTGACATGGCCGAGCTTCCGGCCGTCCACGATATTGATGACATCCTTCTCCTGCAATTCGGAAATCCGCAATCCGCGCCACCACGCTCTCTTCGATTGATCTTCCCTTCTACCATGTTATCGCGGAAGGCGGCATGAAATGTCCGACCGGCGCAAGAAAAATGGCTGCGCCGTCCTCCCGGGCGGGCGCAGCCGCATGGCGGCGCTGGCAAGCCTTGGCCGCAACAAAGCCGGACGCTTCCGCGCCCGGCCTTAAGGTCTTCAGGCTTTCACATGTTTTTGCATCTGCTGGATGGCCGACTTCTCGAGACGCGACACCTGAGCCTGCGAGATGCCGATCTCGTCCGCCACCTCCATCTGGGTTTTCCCTTCGAAAAAACGCATGGATAAAATCATTTTCTCCCTTTCGCCGAGTTTGGTCATTGCCTCCCGCAGTGCGATCTCCTCAATCCAGGACGAATCCTTGTTGCGGTCGTCGCTGATCTGGTCCATCACATAGATCGGATCGCCGCCGTCGTGGAAGATCGGCTCGAACAGGGAGACCGGATCCTGGATGGCGTCCAGGGCGAATACGACGTCTTCCTTGGGCACGCCTAGCGCTTCCGAAATCTCGTAGATGGTCGGTTCGCGTGAATGCTGGTTCGTGAGCGTGTCGCGCACTTGCAGCGCCTTGTAGGCGATGTCGCGCAGACTTCGGGAGACGCGGATCGGGTTGTTGTCCCGAAGATACCGCCGGATTTCGCCGATGATCATCGGCACGGCATAGGTGGAGAACTTCACGTTCTGGCTGAGGTCAAAGTTGTCGATGGCTTTCATCAGCCCAATGCAGCCGACCTGAAACAGATCGTCGACGAATTCTCCCCGGTTGTTGAACCGCTGGATGACGCTGAGCACGAGCCGCAGGTTGCCGTTCACCAGCTTCTCCCGGGCCGACAGTTCTCCCCGGGTCTGCAGCGCCGTGAACAACTCGCGCATCTCCGCATTCGTCAGCACCGGAAGTTTCGAGGTATCCACTCCGCAGATCTCAACTTTGTTTCGGGTCAACGCGATAACCTCCCAAGGAGAAACATTACTGTACATTATCCCCTTGGGCTTTGTTTTTATTCTGGACGCAAAGCGGCCCCGGAGGCGGTCTTTATGCCCGCGGTCCGGGGCCCCGTGAAATTACACCATCTTGTTGAACTCCTTGCGCAGCCGCTTGATGATCCGCTTCTCCAGCCGGGAAATGTACGACTGCGAAATGCCGAGCATATCGGCGACATCCTTCTGCGTCTTCTCCTCGCCGTCCGTGAGGCCGAACCGGAGCTCCATGATCGTCCGTTCCCGCTCCGTCAACTTGTCCAGCGCCTTCTGGAGCAGCTTCCGGTCGACCTGCTCCTCGATGTTCCGGTAGATGGTGTCGCCTTCGGTGCCGAGCACGTCGGAGAGCAGCAGTTCGTTGCCGTCCCAGTCGATGTTGAGCGGCTCGTCGAACGACACCTCGGTGCGGGTCTTGCTGTTGCGCCGCAGGTACATCAGAATCTCGTTCTCGATGCAGCGGGAGGCATACGTGGCCAGCTTGATTTTCTTTTCCGGATCGAACGTATTGACCGCCTTGATGAGGCCGATCGCGCCGATGGAGACCAGGTCCTCGATGTGGATGCCCGTGTTTTCGAACTTGCGGGCGATGTAGACGACGAGCCGGAGATTGCGTTCGATCAGCATCGCCCGGATCGCCGCATCTCCGGACGGCAGCCGCTTGAGCAGATACTCCTCTTCCTCGCGCGTCAGCGGCGGCGGCAGCGCTTCGCTGCCTCCGATGTAGTAAACCTCTTCGCGCTTCAGACCGAATAAAAACAAAACGCGATAATAGAATAACTGCAGCATCAGTTTCCACTTCACGGGCATGTCCGCAAGTCCCCTCCGTATGCGTGTTGATGCATTCATCCGCTGCCGTCGTCCTCGAGCATGGACGGATGAATGATCGCCTGGTAGGCGCCGTCGGACGCCAGGGTGCCGCCCTCCAGGCCGACAAGCACGCGGCTTGTCTCGCTGCGGCGCCCGTTCCGCTCGATGCACACCCTGTCGGGTTTTACGGCCAGCATGAGCTGCGTTCTGCCGCCGATGCCCCGATAGGGCACGAATCTCAGCCGTTCGCCCCAGGCATGGCCGCCCAGGTCCAGCCGGGCCAGCAGGCCTTCGACATCGCCGCTGCGCAGCGCTTCGATCCAGGCCTCGGGAAGCTCGCCGCTCCAGAGCGCGGCTTCCGCGACCATGACCGGCGTCCGGGTCAGCGGATCATACAACCGGTTGCCCGTATCGATGAGCCCGGTGCAGCGCGCGGTCCGGCCGCCGATTTCGACGGTCACCTCCGCGAGGCTACCCAGCGTCCGCTCCGTATGCTTCCGACTGCTCCAGACGGCGCGCCAGATGAGCAGCGCCGCTCCCGCGGCGGCAAGAACCGAGGCCAGTCCGTACTGCACTTCAATGCCGACGCCGCCCCCATCGGTCAACCACAACCTGTCCCACATGCCGCCGCGGCTCTGCAGCAGATAGTGGAGCCCGATGACGCCGCCCGCCGCGGCGAAATTGATGCCGTAGAACGCCACCGCGATGCGGATGAACCGCTGCAGCCCGCCGAAGCCGAACGCGATCAGCAGCATGAGCAGCGACAGCGCGATTTTCACCAGCACCGACAGCAGCCAGCCGGCGCCGGGAAGGAACAGCAGCGCGGTGTATGCGGCGCCGACCGCGGCCGCCGCCGCAAGCCGCCACCACTTCGGCCTTATGCCCCTCACCCAGGCCGTCGTCAACAGCACCGCGCCGTCGATGATCAGATTCGAGAGAAAAACAAGATCCACGTATACGACCAGCAGCTTCACCCGCCGTTGATTTCGTTCCGCGGCTTTCCGTTTTCGCGCGCCCAGCGATCGCTTGGCGGTCTTACGGTTAAGTATAGCGGGGACCATGCCTGAAGTCTGTCTAAAGCCGCCGTCAGGGAGAATCTATTTTTGTCGATGTTCCGGCGCGCAAAGCGCAAGTGGAGGAAAGGCATGACCGCTGTGTATCGTCCTAACGGAACGGGGTTTCGCTATAGACGAGTTCACCGCCGGCCGTCGTCCTCTAACGGAACGCGGTACCGTTAGAGGCGGAATGCAGGGGGCAGCCGCACGGACTTATGGAGACATTCCGATCATACTAAAAAAGCCGCCCCGATCAGGCGGCCGGCGCCGCCTTGGGACAGCTTTGGTGTTGCAGCATAAGGATAATGATCAGTCCGGATTATTCGCGTTCGCTGCGCGGACGGTTGCGCAGGAAGGCCGGGATGTCCAGTTGGTCGCTGGACGGGAGCTGGCCGAACGGACGCAGGTTCGAACCGCCGGACGGACGGCTCTCTTGCGTTTCCGATCCGCCGGTGCCGGCCGACGCCGGACGGCGTCCCGTTCCGCCTTTCGTCTCGAAACCGGTCGCGATGACCGTGACCTTGATGTCATCCTTCATGTCTTCGTCGATGCTGGCGCCGAAGATCATGTTCACTTCCGGATCGGAAGCCGCGATGACGATCTCGGCCGCTTCGTTCACTTCATAGAGCGACAGGTTGGAGCCGCCGGTGATGTTCATGATGATGCCGCGCGCGCCGTCGATGCTCGTCTCGAGCAGCGGGCTCATGATCGCCTTGCGGGCCGCTTCAGCCGCCCGGTTCTCGCCGCTCGCCACGCCGATGCCCATGAGCGCGGAACCGCGCTCGGTCATGATCGTCTTCACGTCGGCGAAGTCGAGGTTGATGAGCCCTGGCACCGCGATCAGGTCGGAAATGCCCTGCACCGCCTGCCGCAGCACGTTGTCGGCTTCGCGGAATGCCTCCAGCATCGGCGTCTTCTTGTCCACAATTTCAAGCAGCCGGTCGTTCGGAATGACGATCAGCGTATCGACCTTCGACTTGAGCTCCTCGATGCCCATTTCGGCCTGCATCGACCGTTTGCGGCCTTCGAACGTGAACGGACGGGTGACGACGCCGACCGTCAGCGCGCCGCATTCCTTCGCGATTTCGGCGATGACCGGCGCCGCGCCGGTGCCGGTTCCGCCGCCCATGCCGGCCGTCACGAACACCATGTCCGCGCCCTTGAGCCGTTCGGCGACCATTTCGCGCGATTCTTCGGCAGCCTTCTTGCCGACCTCCGGATTGGCGCCTGCGCCGAGGCCGCGGGTGAGCTTCTCGCCGATCTGCAGCTTCTGCTCGGACTTCGCCTGCTGAAGCGCCTGCGCATCCGTATTGACCGTGATGAACTCGACGCCGCGCACGCCGGTCTCAATCATCCGGTTGACCGCGTTGCTGCCGCCGCCGCCTACGCCGATCACCTTGATCGACGCCAGCGGTTCCATTTCCATATCGAATTCCAGCATGAGTGAAGTTCCTCCGATCAAATGAATTCGCTGAACATCCGCTTCAGCCGCTCGAAGAATCCCGGTTTGGCCGCCACGGGCGAAGCCGGGGCCGGCTTGCGCACCGCTGCCCGCCTTGCGGAGCCTGCGGCGCGCGGCCGCATGTAGCGGGAAACGTACTGGATTATGCCGACGCCGCTCGTGAACGCCGGATCCCGGACGCCGATGTAGTCCGGAACGGCGATCCGCACGCTCGTCTCAAGCTCCCGCTGCGCCAGCGCCTGCACGCCCGGCATCGATGCCGTTCCGCCCGTGAGCACGCAGCCGTTCACCTTGCCTTCGTAGCCAAGCCGGATGATCTCCTGCCGGACAAGCTGGAAGATCTCCTGCATGCGCGGCTCGATAATGTTGGCCAGGTCGACCTGGGAAAATTCCTTCTCGACGTTGCTGCCCATGCGCACGACTTTGAACTTCTGGTCTTCCGCCGCGTCGCTGACCAACGCGCAGCCGAACTTCAGCTTGATCTTCTCCGCCTGCTCGGTCTGCGTTCGGAGTCCGTAAGAGATATCGTTCGTCACGTATTCGCCGCCGACGGGCAGCGTGGACGTCGCCGCCAGATTGCCCTGCTCGAAAATGGCGATCGTCGTGGAACCGGCGCCGAGGTCGATGAGGGCGGTTCCCATGTTCTTCTCGTCCTTGGTCAGCGCCATCTGGCCGGATGCGAGCGACATCAGGATGACGCCTGCGATCTGCAGATCCGCTTTCTCGACGCAGCGCATCAGGTTATGTATCGCCGTCTTCGCTCCGGTGATGACGGTCGCTTCCACTTCCAGCCGTACGCCGATCATGCCGCGCGGATCGGAGATGCCGTCCAAACCGTCGACCAGAAACTGGCGCGGCACCAGGCCGATGATCTCGCGCTCGGGCGGCAGCGCCACGACCCTCGCCGCCTGCAGCACCCGTTCAATGTCGTCTTCCCCGATCTCGCGGTCCTCGTTCGATACCGCGACGACGCCGTGATTCGTCTGCAGCGCGATATGGTTGCCCTGAATTCCGACATAGACTTCGGATATTTCAATCCCGACCATGCGTTCCGCGTGATCCACCGCATTGCGGATCGACTGCACGGTCTGGTCGATATCGACGATGGCTCCTTTGCGAATGCCTTCCGAGTCGGCAGATCCGACGCCGATGATGTTGATCGTGCCGTTCTGGACTTCACCGATAATGACGCGGACTTTGGATGTTCCGATGTCCAGGCTGACGATCAAGTCGCTGCTGCTCAACCCCTGGCACCTCCGTTTCTCCGATAAAAAATGTAATCTAAAGTGCGAAGTTCCAACATATTGATTACCAGCGGGCGATATTCACGCGCATATCCTTGTCCAAGTAATTCAACGCGCCTTATATTTTCCCTCTTTTTTCTACAAAGTTTTTACACTGGCAATTGGTGGGTAAGGACCCAGCAAGGATGAACTCATAAACGAAATTGTACCATTGTTCACGCGGCTTGAGTAGTGGCTATTAGTCCTGTTTACCGGGAGTTTTCCGCATCCGGCGCTTCCTCTTCGCCGTCTCCGCCTTCTTCCGTGTAAAGCACGTAGCGGTCCGCCAGCAGCAGCGTCATGCTGCCCGGTTCCTGCGTCTCGATGACGGCGCGGATCGTTTCCGCCTTCTCTTCGAGGAGGGAAACGGCGGTGATGATCTCGAACCGGGTGCGCGTGTAGATGCGGATCCGGTCGGGCCAGGCTTCCGACGGGTACGGCGCGATTTCCGAAAAATCGGCAAGCAGGTCGTCCGGCAGCCGGGAAAGCGCGTCGACGAGCTTGAGCTTGTCCGCCTCCCGTCCGTTCCAGCTGCGCAGCACCGGCCTGTCCACGACGGAGTCGGCGCCGATCGACAGCTCTTTCCCGTTCGACAGGATGGCCGTGATTGCGCCGTCCGCCGTCAGTCCGTAGGCAACGGCCGGATATTCCGTCACCTCGATGTGCAGCTTTCCCGGGAACGTCTTGCGGACGACCGCCGACGCAACCGGCTCCAGCTTCTCCACCCGCCCGGCAATCGCGTCCGCGGCCGGCCAGAAGAACGGGTCGCCCGGCTCGACGCCGGAAGCGGCCAGAATCTCGCTTTCACTGGCGAACCGGCCGCCCGATACGGTCACTTCCGAGATTTTGCTGAGACTGGAGCGGAAGAACAGGACAAGGAGAAGCACGATGAACAGCGCGTAGATTACGCCGAGCAGCCGCCTGTTGCTCCTTCGCTTGGGGCTCGGCTCCTTCAGTACGGGCATGCGTTCCGTCATTTCCATTCTCCTGACGAGGGAATCGCAAGCTTGTCCGACGCCGCCACAAATGAAACCCGGCATTCCCAGCGGGGAAAGCCGGGCGGCGGTCCTTCATCCGGGAATCACGCGGTTGTTCGGCACCGCGGCGTACCGCATGATCCGTGCGCCGAGACTCGCGAACATCGCTTCGATCCGCTCGTAACCTCGATCGATATGATAGACTTGTTCGATGACCGTCTTGCCCTGCGCGGCCAGACCGGCGATGACGAGCGCCGCGCCGGCCCTCAGGTCGGTCGCTTCGACCGTTGTCCCGTATAGCCGCGGCACGCCGCGGATGATCGCCGAGTTCAGGTCGACGCGGATATCGGCGCCCATGCGCACCAGTTCGTCGACATGTTTGAAACGGCCTTCAAAGATCATCTCTTTCACGACGCTGACGCCGTCGGCCAGCGCGAGCAGCACCATGATCTGCGCCTGCAGATCGGTCGGGAAGGCCGGATACGGACTCGTCACGATCCGTTCCACCGCCTTCGGGCGGATAACGCCCCCGACCTTAATTATATCATCGTCCACGGTCACTTGAACACCGGCCCGGCGCAGCACATGGATGAGCGAAGTCAGGTGGGAAGGATTCGCACCCGTCAGTGTCACCTGTCCGCGCGTTGCCGCAGCGGCGACCATCAGCGTCCCGGTGACGATCCGGTCCGGGATGATCCGGTAGCGGCAAGGCACAAGCCGCTTCACGCCCTCTATTCTGATCGTGCCCGTGCCGGCGCCCGTGACGCGCGCCCCCATGCTGTTCAGGAAGTTTTGCAGATCCTCGATCTCCGGCTCGCGCGCCGCGTTCGTGATCGTCGTCACACCGTCCGCCAGAACGGCCGCCATCATCAGGTTCTCGGTCGCGCCCACGCTCGGAAAATCGAGATGGATGTCGGTGCCGGTCAGCCTGCTCGCGCGGCAGACGATCCGGTTGCCGTCCTCGCGGATCTCGGCGCCGAGCATTCGCAGGCCGAGCAGATGAAGATCGATCTTCCGTTCACCGATCGCGCAGCCGCCGGGCTGGTACACTTCCACTTCCCCGAATCTTGCCAGCAGCGGCCCCATCAGAAAGATGGACGAACGCATCTGTCCCATGAGCGATTCCGGAATGTGCGCGGAATTCGCGGAGGTCGTGTCGAGCACAACGGACTGGCCGATCTGCTCCGCGCGGCATCCGAGCGAGCGAAGGATGTCCAGCATCACGTCGATGTCGAGCAGGTTCGGCACCTGATCGACAATGACCGTGCCTTCCACCAGCATGCCGGCCGCCAGTATCGGCAGCGCGGCGTTCTTCGCGCCCTGGATGGCGATAGTACCGGAGAGCGGCCTGCCGCCTTCAATCACCAATGTGTCCAAAGCTACACCTCCGATTTACCGCTCACCCACCACCAATACCTCGGGGACCAGCTCGACGCCGAAACGCGCCTTGACGGTCCGCTGGATATGCTCCATGAGGGTGAGGACGTCTTCGGCCTTCGCCTGCCCCGTATTCACGATGAAATTGGCATGCACATCCGATATGGCCGCGCCCCCCGACCGCCAGCCCTTGAGCCCGGCCGCTTCGATCAGCCGGGCCGCGTAGTCGCCGGGCGGGTTGCGGAAGACCGAACCGGCGGTCGGCGCCTGCAGCGGCTGCGTCCGCTGCCTGCGGTCCTTGTAGGACGCCATTGCCGCCGCGATTTCCTTCCGGTCGCCGGGCGCAAGCTCGAACGTCGCCTCGGCGACAATGCCCGGCATGTCGTGCAGAATGGAGTGCCGGTAGCCGAATTGCATCGCCTCGCGGTCGAAACGCACAATTTCACCGTTTTCCGTGACAATCTCGGCCGACTTGAAGATGCGTGACACGTCCGATCCGTGGGCGCCGGCGTTCATATAGACGGCGCCGCCGACCGATCCCGGAATTCCCCCCGCAAATTCCAGGCCGGTCAGTCCGTGCTTGCCGGCGAGCACGGACAGTTTGATGAACGAGAAGGCCGCGCCTGCGATGACCGTATGCCCGTCGAACCGCGCGTAATCGAGACCGGGTCCGGGCTTGATGACAACGCCGCGAATGCCCTTGTCCAGAACCAGCATGTTGGAGCCGCGGCCGAGGTTCGTCCACGGCACGCCGTGCCGGTGAAGCAGCGCGACGGCGGCAGCCAGCTCCCGCTTGCCTCTCGGTATGATCAGCAGATCGGCGGGGCCGCCGATTTTCCAGGTGGTGTACTTGGCCAGCGGTTCGTTCGGCAGCAGTTCGCCGATGTCGGCGCGCTTCAATTCGTCAATCAACTGCTGCATGGACGATCCTCCTTCCTCTCAGCCGGAATGGACATGTAGGGCAGCCGGCGCCCGGCGGCCTTGCGCCGCGGCTGCCGCGGAGTCGGCGGTCACGATCATGTGACAGTCTATGCCCGGCACATGTCGAGTGTGACAATCGCCCAGACGCGCCGTCAACAGCCGCGTTTCGGGGCGGCAAGCGTACGGAGTTCTGCCGTGATCCGCTCCGCGGAATCCGGCATCGCAAGCGACTTCGCGGCTTCCGACATCGCGCGCCGGACCGCCTCGTCCCCCATGATGCGGGCGATCGTTCCGGCCAGTTTCTGACCGGCAAGTTCGCGTTCGAGAATCATGACCGCCGCCCCGGCATCCGCCAGGCTCCGCGCGTTCGCTTCCTGGTGGTTGTGCGTCACGTTGGGCGACGGCACCAGAATCGACGGCACGCCGAGCGCGGTGATTTCGGCGATCATGGAAGCGCCGGCGCGGCTGATGATGAGCGATGACGCCGCGAGCACTTCCGGCATATTGTCGAGATACGGCACGACGCGGAGCCGGCGGGACAGTTCCGCCGGCAGCCGGTTCAGCCGCTCCTTCGTCTGTTCGTAATGGACGTCCCCGGTGACGGCGACCAGCCAGACGCCGTCCAGCCGGCCGACGGCGCCGGCGATGTCGGGAATGACTTCATTGAGCGCCCTGGCCCCGCGGCTGCCGCCGACGACCAGGACGATGCGGCTTCCTTCGGGGATGCCGAGCGAGGCGTACCCCTTCGCCTTGTCCGCGTGCAGCACGTTCGTCGCGCAAGGGTTGCCGGTATGGACGATCCGCCGCCCCCGGCGGAACCGCGCTTTCGATTCCGGGAAGCTGACCGCAATCGTATCCGCATAGCGGCTCAGGAATGCGTTCGCCATACCCGGGTCGACGTTCTGCTCGTGGATGAGCGTCGGAATGCCGAGCCGGGCGGCCGCGTAGACGACCGGTCCGCACACGTAGCCGCCGGTGCCGACGACGACATCGGGACGAAAGCCGCGGAGCAGCGCCCTCGACCGGCGGACGGCGCGCAGAAAGCGGATGACCGTGCGCACGTTGTCGAGCGACAGTTTCCTTTTGAACCCGCTGATCTCGATCGTCTCGAACGGAATGCCGAGCTTCGGCACGATCCGGCTTTCCAGCCCGGTGGAAGAACCGATGTAGAGCAGTTCCGTATCCGGATCTTCCCGCTTCAGCTGGCGGCCGATCGATGCGGCCGGGTAAATATGGCCTCCCGTGCCGCCGCCGGTCAGTACAACTCGCATTGCGCGTTCACCTCGAATATCGGGATATGTTCAACAGGATGCCGAGCGCCGTCAGCAGCAGCGTCAGCGACGAGCCGCCGTAGCTGACGAGGGGCAGCGTAATGCCCGTGACCGGCAGCAGGCCGATGACGACGCCGATGTTGATGAACACCTGCACGGCGATAATGCCGGTGATGCCGACGGCAAGCAGGCTGCCGAACGTATCCGGCGCGGTGATCGCGGTGCGCAGGCCGCGCCAGATCAGGACGAGAAACAGCAGGATGAGGGCCGTCCCGCCGATGAAGCCCAGTTCTTCCGCCCAGATGGAGAAAATGAAGTCGGTCTGCGGCTCCGGCAGGTAGCTGTATTTCTGGCGGCTCTCGCCGAGCCCGAGCCCGATCAGGCCGCCGGGGCCGATTGCGTACAGCGACTGGATGATCTGATAGCCGGAGCCGAGCGGATCCTGCCACGGGTCGAGAAAACCGGTGATCCGCTTCATCCGGTACGGTTCGGCGATGATGAGGCCGACGAGGCCGGCCGCGCCGATCCCGGCCAATGCGCCGAGATGAAGCAGCCGGGCGCCTGCCGCATAGATGATCAACATCGTCGCGCCGACCATGACCGCGCCGCTGCCGAGATCCGGCTGCAGCATGATCAGGCCGAACGCGCAGCCCATGATCGCAAGCGGCGGCAACAGTCCGCGCGTAAAGACGGCGATCTCCTTCTGCCGGTCCGAGAGATACTTCGCCATGAAGATGATCATGGCCAGCTTCATGAATTCGGACGGCTGAATGCCGAACGAGCCGATGCCGAGCCAGCTCCGCGCGCCGCCGCGCACGACGCCGACGCCGGGAATGAGCACGATGACGAGCAGCGCGAAACAGACGACGAGGACCGCCAGGGCGTATTTCTTCCATACCCGGTAGTCGGTACCCGCCATGAAGATCATCATGCCGATTCCGAGCGCGGCGAAGAGCAGCTGCCGCTTCAAATAATAAAAAGCATCTCCGTATTCGCGCAGCGCGAGCACGGCGCTGGAACTGTACACCATGACCAGGCCGGCGGCCATTATGAGCAGGACGGCTCCGATCATCCACATGTCCGGGGCGGTTCGGGCTTTCGGCATGATGCGACACCTCTTGCAATCAGATTGGGGGACAGCCCCCTTCGTTACAAGATATGCGCCGCTTTCTTAAAAATACGCCCCCGCTCTTCATACGACTTGAACATGTCCCAGCTGGCGCAGGCGGGCGACAGCAGGACGGTGTCCCCCGGTTCGGCGAGCGCGTCCGCCTCCCGCACCGCCCGCTCGAGCGTCGCTTCCGGGCTAGCTTCGGGCTCGACGACGCGGATATGCCGGATGCCAGCCGCTTCCGCCGCCTCCGCGAGCTTCCGCCGCGTCTCGCCGATGGCGACGAGCGCCTTCACTTTCTCGCGCAGCACCGGCACCAGTTCCGCGTAGTCCGATCCGCGGTCCAGTCCGCCGGCCAGCAGCACAACCGGCCCCTTCACCGAGCGGATCGCCATCGTCGTGGCGGTCGGATTCGTATCCTTCGAGCTGTTGTAGAAGCGGATGCCCGCCTTCTCCCGCACGAATTCGAGCCGGTGCTCGACGCCGCGGAAGGCGCGCAGCGGTGCCGCGAGCGCTTCAGCGGGCACGCCGGCGGCCAGCGCCGCCGCCGCCGCCGCGGCCGCATTGGCGGCGTTGTGGCGCCCCGGAATGCCCAGCTCGTCCACGGCGATGATGGCGGTGCTGACGCCGCCGGTCCGCCGGACGATCGTCCGGGATGCACCGTCGTCTTCCGGCGACGGGGGATAAGGCGGATCGACGAAGACGCCTTCCTCGAGCCGCTGCCGGATGGCAAACGGCACGATCCGCGCCCGGATGCCTTCGGCCAGACGCCGGCATTCCGGGTCGTCCCAATTGACGACCGCAATGTCCTCCTCCGTCTGGTTGGCGAACAGCTTCGCCTTCGAGGCCGTATAATCGTCCATGCCGCCATGGTAGTCAAGATGCGTCTCCGCCACGTTGGTCAGCACGCTGATGCGCGGCCGGAAGGCGGACGTTCCTTTCAGCTGGAAGCTGCTCAGTTCGGCGACGAGCCAGCTGTCGGCCCCCGCTTCCCGCGCCGCGTCGGTGAGCGGCCGGCCGATGTTGCCCGCGACGATCGTCTTTCGCCCCGCCGCTTCGAGGAGCTTCCCGATCAGCGTCGTTGTCGTCGTTTTGCCGTTCGATCCCGTAATGCCGATGATCGGCGCGTCGGTCAGCCACCAGGCGACTTCCACTTCCGTGACGATTTCAATGCCCAGCTCAAGCGCTTCGCGCACGGGCGGGGACGAGTAGGGAATGCCCGGATTTTTCACCACCAGGGCGGTGTCCGGCGTCACGAGCCCCTCCGGATGACCGCCGCAGAGAACGGAAATGCCCAAAGCGGTCAGTTCGGCCGCTTCGGGACACTGTTCAGGCGGTTTGACATCGCTCGCGATCGTCTCCGCGCCCAGCGCGTGGAACACTTTGGCGACGCTGACGCCGCTCCGCGCCAGACCGAGCACGACGACCCGGCGGTTCCGGTAAGTCGAGGGATGTTGCATGCTGCCACTCCTTTGGATGTCGAACCGTGACGCCGGACGGCTACACCGCGCCGTTCAGCATCAGGCCGGCGGCGGCGAACAGAAATCCGGCCGCCCAGAACATGGTGACGACCTTCCATTCCGACCAGCCGCCCACTTCAAAATGGTGATGAATCGGACTCATGCGGAAAATCCGTTTGCCGCGCAGTTTGAACGAAGCCACCTGCAGCACGACGGACAGCATTTCAATGACGAAAATGCCGCCGATGACAATGAACAGCAGCTCGGTTTTCGTCAGGATCGCGACGGCCGCGAGTCCTCCGCCGATGCCGAGGGAGCCGGAATCGCCCATGAACACTTTCGCGGGATGGGCGTTGTAGACGAGAAACCCGAGCACCGCGCCGATCATCGCGGCGGAGAAGACGGCCGCTTCCGGCTCGGCGGCCCGGAGCGCCACGATCGCGAACGCGGCGAACGCGATCGCGCTTGTCCCGGACAACAGGCCGTCGACGCCGTCCGTGAAGTTGACGGCGTTGCCGACCGCCATGAACATCAGAATGATGAACGGATAATAGAAGAGGTGCAGATCCAGGCTCAGATCCGTCCCCGGCAGCGCGATCGACGTGTCGTGCCCGGCGCGGTACAGGATGATGCAGATGATGATCCCGAACAGCAGCTGGCCCAGCAGCTTCTGCCGCGCGGTCAGGCCGAGCGAACGCTTCAGGGCGATCTTGATATAGTCGTCCAGAAAACCGACAAGGCCGAACCCGAGCATTGCAATCAGCAGCACCCAGAATTCCGCCGTATATTCGGCGTATCGAAGAAAAGAAACGGCGGCGGCAAACAAAATGATGATGCCGCCCATCGTCGGCGTGCCCGACTTCTTCAGATGGGTCTGCGGCCCGTCGGACCGCACCTGCTGGCCGAACTTGAGCCGCTTGAGCAGCGGGATGGCCAGCGGCCCCAGGAGCACGGCGAGCAGGAAGGATACGCCGAGCGGGAGCAACAGTACAGGTATATCCAAAAAAGGTCTCCTCCTAACCCCGGACGAGCGCGTGCACGACTTCTTCCATCCGCATGCCGCGCGATCCCTTGACCAGAACGAGATCGTCCGGCGCAAGTTCGGCGAGCAGCCGACGGACGAGGGCGTCCTTGTCCGCGAAATGGATCGCCCGCTCCGGCCCGAGCCGCTCCGCCGCGCCGCGGACCGTGTGCTTCGACCGTTCGCCCACGGCCAGCACCGCGTGGATCCGATCGGGGTTTGCGGCCGCGCCGGTCTCATAGTGCAGCCGGTTCTCGTCCGGTCCGAGTTCCAGCATGTCGCCGAGGACGAGCCATTTGCGCCGGTAGCCCGTCAGCTCGCCGACGAACGCGATCATCGCCTTCACGGAAGCCGGACTGGCGTTGTAGGTGTCGTTCAGCACGACCGCGCCGTTCGCGGCATGCGTCGTCTCGAGCCGCATGGCCGACAGCTTGACCGCGCCGAGGCCCTGCCGGATGCTTTCCGGATCCAGGCCGAGCAGCGCGCCGACGGCGGCGGCAGCCAGCGCGTTCGCCACGTTGTGGCGCCCCGGGACCGGCACCCGGAACTCGCCAGGCCACTCGGGACCTTCGGGCGGCCGGATCGTGAATGCCGATTCCTTCGCCGTGGCAGCGAGCAGCTTCGCCGACCAGCCGTCCTCCCGGCCGAGCGCGAACGTCTCGAGGCGCCACTTGCCGTATCCCTCCGCCCGCTTCGCGCCTTCCCGGAGGAGCGGCTCGTCTCCGTTAATGAGCAGGACGCCGCCTTCTTTCAGTCCGGCGGCAATCTCGAGCTTCGCCTTCGCGATGCCCTCCCGTGAGCCGAGCTGCAGCAGGTGGGCGTCGCCGATATTCGTGATGACGGCGACATCGGGCCGGGCGATGCGGGTGAGCCGCTCGATCTCGCCGAAGCCGCTCATCCCCATCTCGAGCA
The DNA here is from genome assembly GCF_003390775.1 of Thermobacillus sp. NCBI lineage: Bacteria > Bacillati > Bacillota > Bacilli > Caryophanales > Paenibacillaceae > Thermobacillus > Thermobacillus sp. The sequence goes on from NZ_QEWA01000039.1 coordinate 106,920, forward strand.
CGGCCGCCTCCGTATTCTCGTCCATCGCGAGAATTGAAAGCGGCAGTCCGATATGATTGTTCAGATTGCCTTCCGTCTTGTGGACGCGCAGCCGCCGGGCAAGGACGGACGCCGTCATGTCCTTCGTCGACGTCTTGCCGTTGCTGCCTGTGATGCCGATGACCGTTGCGGGCAGCTGGCCGCGGTAGGCGGCGGCCAGCCGCTGCAGCGCGGCCAGCGTGTCGTCCACCAGCAGCAGCGGACGGCCGGCCAGCGCTTCCGGCACAGGGCGGCCGGCCTGCCAGAGCGAGGCTGCCGCGCCGCCGGCGAACGCGTCCCCCACATAGTCATGCGCGTCGAACCGTTCGCCGCTGAGCGGAATGAACAGCCGCCCCTCCGCGGGGCGCCGGGAATCCGTCGCCACGCCGCAGATCACGGCGTCCGCGCGCCGCGCCGCGGCTTCGTTCATCTCCGCGCCGCACATGGCGGCCAGCTGCACCGTCGTTCGTCTGATCACGGCCGTCTTCTCCTTATCGCTTCGCCGGCGACGAGCCGGTCGTCGAAATCGATCTTGCGATCCCCGATAATCTGATAAGTTTCATGACCTTTGCCCGCAATCAATACTACATCTCCGGGGCTTGCCATTTCAACCGCTTTTTCAATCGCCGCGCGCCGGTCCGCGATCCGCTCGTAGCGCTCCGCGGGTACGCCGTCCTCCCGCAGCCCCGCCTCGATGTCGTCCAGGATCGTCTCGGGATTCTCGGTGCGCGGGTTGTCGGACGTCAGGATGACATGGTCGGCGTAGCGGGCGCCGATGCGGCCCATGATCGGCCGCTTGCCGCGGTCGCGGTCGCCGCCGCAGCCGAAGACGAGAATGAGCCGGCGCTCCGCGATCTCCTTCACCGCCTTGAGCACGTTCTCGAGCCCGTCCGGCGTATGGGCGTAATCGACGATGACCGCGAACGGCTGCCCGGCGTCGACCGCCTCGACCCTGCCCGGCACGCCCTGCACCCGCTCCAGCCCTTCTTTCACGTCCTCGAGCGACACGTCCTCGACGAGCGCCGCGGCAATCGCCGCCAGCGCGTTGTACACGTTGAACTTGCCGACGAGACGCAGCGTGATGTCCGCCTCGCCGCGGAACGTGACCGCCTTGAACGACGTACCCCTGGCCGTAATGCGGATGTCTTCCGCGCGGACGTCGGCCGGACGGTCGATGCCGTAGGTGATCGTCTCCGCCGCCGTCGCCCGCGCGAAGGCGGCGGACGCCGGATCGTCGGCGTTCAGCACGGCGTATGCCCGCTCGTCCGGCTGCGCCGGATAGACATTGCCGAGCCGGGCGAACAGCAGCTCCTTCGCCGCGGCGTATCGCTCCATCGTACCGTGGTAATCAAGATGATCCTGGGTCAAATTGGTGAAAACCGCCGTGCGGAATTTTGCGCCTTTGACCCGGCCCTGCTCAAGCGCGTGTGACGACACTTCCATCGCGCAGTAGGCCGTGCCCTCGGCCGCCATTCCGGCGAGCAGCCGCTGCAGCTCGAGCGCGTCAGGCGTCGTGCCGGACATCGGAAGGGAGCGGCCGCCGAAGCGCGCTTCGATCGTGCCGATGACACCGCATGTTCTTCCCGCTTCCTGCAGAATGCTCTCGATGAGATGTGTCGTCGTCGTCTTGCCGTTCGTGCCGGTGACGCCGATCAGCTTCACCCGCGCGCTCGGGGAACCGTAGAACCGGTCGGACATGACCGCCATCGCCAGCCGGCTGTCCTTCACCACAATCTGCGGCACGTCCAGAGGCAGCCGGCGCTCGACGACGAGCGCCGCGGCGCCGCGCTCCACGGCTGCCGCCGCATAGTCGTGGCCGTCCACCGTATGGCCGGGCAGGCAGAAGAACAGATCGCCCGGCTTCACCTTGCGGGAATCGGTGCACAGCCCTCCGGGGCGAAGATCGCCGCCTTCCAGTTTTGCCGTGACGAGCAGCCCCGCAAGTTCGCTGAGCAGCATGCGCCGTACCTCCTTGCAAGCAAGCCTGATATTTTCCATTATAGACGGGCCTGGCCGAATCTAGGCATCGTCCTTGCCCAGGTAGATGCGGATCGTCGATCCCCGCTCCACCCGTTCGCCCGCCGCCGGCGCCTGCCGGATAACCACAGAGCCGGAACCGGAGGCGGCCAGGTTGAAGTTCATGTTCAGATCTTCATACAGATCGGACACCGTCTTGCCGACCAGATTCGGTACGGTGACGATCGGCGTGTCGCCGTAGTTCAATTTCTTTTCCAATTGCTCTTTGCGCGGCTTCACACCCAGCTCCGGCAGCGCATCGGCGAGAATGTTCCGCACGATCGGCGCGGAGACGAGGCCGCCGAACTGGATGCCGCGCGGGTTGTCGACGGCGACATAGACGACGATCTGCGGATCGTCCGCCGGCGCGAAGCCGATGAACGAGACGATGTGCTCGGTCGGCGAATACCGGCCGTTCACCACTTTCTGCGCCGTGCCCGTCTTGCCGCCGACGCGGTAGCCGTCGATGAAGGCGTTGCGGCCCGTTCCCCGCGCCACGACGCTTTCGAGCGCTTCCCTGATCTTGTCCGACGTCCCCGGCGAGATGACCCGCCGCACCGCCTCCGGCTCGAATTGTTGCACGACTTCGCCGGTATCGGGGCGGATGAGCGCCTTCGCGACATGCGGCCGGTACAGCGTGCCGCCGTTGATCGCCGCCGAGATCGCCGCGACCTGCTGGATCGGCGTCACCGACACCCCCTGTCCGAACGACGTCGTCGCCAGCTCGACCGGACCGACGCGTTCCGGCTTGAACAGGATGCCGTTCTCTTCGCCCCTCAGATCGATGCCGGTTTTCGTGCCGAAGCCGAAGTTGCGGATGTATTGGAACAGCACGTCTTTGCCCAGCCGCTGTCCGAGCGTCACAAAGCCGGGGTTGCACGAATTTTCCACCACTTCGAGGAACGTCTGGCTGCCGTGGCCGCCTTTTTTCCAGCAGCGGAGCCGCGCGCCGCCGACCTCGATCGCGCCCGGGTCGTGGAACCGCTCGCCCAGCAGATCGACCTTCCCTTCCTCGAGCGCCGCGGCCAGCGTGATGATCTTGAACGTGGAGCCGGGCTCGTAGGTCATCCAGATCGGCAGGTTCCGGTTATACACTTCGGACGGCACTTCCCGGTATCGGTCCGGCTCGTACGTCGGCCGGCTCGCCATGCCGAGAATTTCGCCCGTGTTCGGATTCATCGCGATCGCAAGCGCGGCGTTCGGCTGGAGCCGGACCATCGCGTCGTCCAGTTCGCGCTCGATGATCGTCTGGATCATGTAGTCGATGGTAAGCTGCAGATGGAGTCCGTCCTTCGGCTCGTTGTACGTATCAGAAGACCCCGGCATTCTGCGGCCTCCCGCATCCGACAGGAAGGATACGCTGCCGGAAATGCCGCTCAGCATTTTGTCATACGACAGTTCGACGCCGGTCAAACCCTGGTTGTCGATGCCGGTGAAGCCGAGCACATGCGCCGCAAGACTGCCGTATGGATAATACCGCTTGTTGTCCTCGGCGACAACGATGCCCGGCAGGTTCATGTCGCGGATTTCCGCCGCCTTCTCCGCCGAAATTTTCCGTCCTCCCGGCTGGATGCGGACGATCAGCTCGCGCTTCGTCACGAGCCGGTAGACGTCTTCCTTCTTCATGTCCAGGGCGAGCGCCAGCCGTTCGGCCGTCTCACCGGGATTTTCGATCTGCGCCGGAATGGCCATGACCGTCGGCGAACTGATGTTGTAGGCGAGCCGGACGCCGTTTCGGTCCAATATCTCGCCGCGCTTTGCCGTGACGGGAATGTTCCGCCGCCAAGATTCTTCCGCGCGGGCGGCCAGTTCCCCGCCTTCCCAGAGCTGTACGTATCCGAGCCGGATGATGAGCGCCAGGAACAGGGCGATTCCGCCGAGCAGAATCTGGAACAGCCGCCGCCTGACCGTGAGGCCCGATATCCGGTTGCGCATGCCGATCTCCTCCGAACGGGCGGAATTCGAAGCGTGGGACCGCTTCTCTCACAGCCTATTCGGACGAGTCCGCGAGTAGAACAGGCCTCATCCCCCTCCGCCGTCGCCTTAATCCTCCGTTTCGCCTTGCCGCTCGCCGTCCGCTTCGGACGATGCGCCTTCCTCTCCGGTTGATCCGTCTTCCTCCGCTTCGTCTCCGTCCGAGGCGGCGCCGTCGGGAAGCACGGCCGGCGTTCCCGGCGGCTCGAGCTTCAGGCTCAGCACCCGTCCGCCGGCTTCTTCCGACAGCGACTGCGCGGTAACGAAACCTTCGCCTTCGATGCGGCAGCTCAGCTCGAGCAGCGAACAGATCTCGAGCGCGTCGCGGAGCGGCAGCCCGGTCAGGTCGGGCACCTGCAGCTTGCTCCGCTCCTCCGTGATGAGATAGATCCGCTGCGACAGCGACATGTTCGTGCCCGGCTGCGGAATTTGCTGGAGCACCGTCGTCCCCTCGCCCACCACTTCGAGATTGAGCGAGCGTGCCCGCAGCTCCTCGCGGGCTTGCGATACGGCGAGCTCTGTCACGTCGGGGACCGCAATCACCTTCTCATTGCGCGTGCCCGTGTTCAGCGCCTTCACCGCGTTCGACGGACCGATGCCCAGATGGCGCAGGCTTTGCAGCGTAATTTCCTTGAACACCGGGGCCGCCACCGAGCCGCCGCCCGCATACGGGTCGTTCGGTTCGTCGACGACGACGTAGACGACGATCTTCGGGTCTTCGACCGGCGCATACCCGATGAAGGAGACGATGTACTTGCCTTCTTCGTATTGCCCGTTCACGACTTTCTGCGCCGTGCCGGTCTTGCCCGCGACGCGGTAGCCTTCGATGAACGCGTTCTGCCCCGTTCCGTCGGCGACGACCTGTTCGAGATATTCGCCGACTTTCCGCGCCGTCTCTTCGGAGATGACCCGGCGCACCGCCTTCGGTTCGACACGCTGCACCTTGCCGTCCGACGGATCCTCGATCTTCTCCACGAGCTGCGGCTGCATCAGCACGCCGCCGTTCGCGATGGCCGCAACCGCCGCCACCTGCTGGAGCGGCGTCACCTGCACCCGTCCCTGGCCGAAGGTGAGCGTCGCCCATTCCGTTGCGTAGCGCGGCGCAACCATGCCGGACAGTTCTCCCTTGAGCGGAATGCCCGTCGGCTGGCCGAAGCCGAACGCGTCGATGTACCGTTTCAGCGTGGAGGTTTCCATTTTCTCGTAGCCGAGTTTGACGAACGCGACGTTGCTGGACTTTTTGAGCCCCTCCAGCATCGTGATTTCGCCCCAGCCCTCGCGCTTGTGGTCGCGGATCGTCTGGTCGGCGACCCGGATGCTGCCGGACATGTAGGTTTCGTTCGGATCGAATACGCCTTCCTCGACCGCCGCAGCCAGCGTCACGATCTTGAACGTCGAGCCCGGTTCGTACAATCCCTTGATCGCGTAGTCGAAATCGGCGCCCGGTTTCGTCTCCCAATACTCGTTCGGATTGTAGGACGGCAGCGACGCCATGCCGAGAATTTTCATCGTTTTCGGATCCGCCGCGATCGCTGTGATGCTCTTCGGTTGATACTTGTCGTAGGTATCCTTGATCGCTTTCTCCAGGTAATACTGGATGTCCGCATCAATCGTCAGCTGCACGTTCTTGCCGTGCACGACCGGATCGATTTCAACATGCCCGTTCTGAATCTGCACGCGGTTGCCGTCGCGCTCGTACTTGATGCGGCCGTCCTTGCCGCGCAGCAGCTCGTCCAGCGACAGCTCGATGCCGTTCATCGCTTCGCCGGCCTTGTTCACATAGCCGATCACATGCGCGGCCAGCGAATTTTTCGGATAGAAGCGTTTCTGCTCTTCGAGCAGGTAGATGCCGACTTCTTTCTCCCCGATCCTGTTCCTCAGCTCTTCGCGGTAAGCCGAGATCTGGTCGGCCAGTTCCTTGTCGATCTTCCAGCCTTCATTGCGCACTTCGCGCTGGCGGTAGAACTTGCCTTCCGCGTTGCGCTTCGTCGCAATTTCGTACAGTTCGTCCCTCGGCTTGCCGAGCAGCTCATGCAGCTTGTCCACGACTTCGTCGACAATGCCGAGCTTGTTCAGCACCTCCGGGCTGACCGCCACGGTATAGCCGGCGACATCCATGGCGAGCACATTGCCGTCCCGGTCGGTAATCTTGCCGCGCACCGCCGGGATCTTCTCGGATGCCGACCACGTCTCCTTCGCTTTTGCAAGCCAGAACTCGGCATGTACGACCTGGACGACATAGATGCGGATGACGAGAACGACAAACAGGAGGGTCATAACCCCCCCGATCGCCAGGGATCTCAGCTTGATGCGCCTGATCACGTGATCACCTTAATCTTTCATCGCCGTGCGCGCCGATTCGCCGCTGACTTGCAACGAAATGACGTCATCGAACTCCGGATAGACCATGCCGAGCTCGAGCGCTTTCTCCGTAATCTCGTTCGGGTCGCTGAGCGTCTCCACTTTCCGCTCCAGTTCTTTGATCTGCACATTCAATTGCTCGTAACGCTGCGTCAGTTCGCGGATTTCAAGATTCATGCGATAAATTTCCGCATATCGAAAAATGATGACGCTGGCCGTAATGACGCAGACGACAACGGTGAACAGATACAGCAGCTTCTCCTGAACGGGCAGCGGCTTGCGCCGGATGACCGTCTTCCGCCTTTCCTGGGCGGAAGCGTTATGTTCCGGCCGCTTGTTCGGCTTCATGGCCAGGTTGCCGTGCATGTAGGCCATTGTCAATCCCCCTTGCTTGTTCAGATCGCAATTCACGTATTTCACGGTCCGGGCGGCAGCTTCTCCGCGATCCGCAGCTTCGCCGAACGCGCCCGCGGATTCGCCGCGATTTCTTCCGCTCCGGGTTCGATCGGTTTCCGGTTGACCAGCCGCAGGGTGCTGCTCGCGCCGCAGACGCACATCGGAAAATCCGGCGGGCAGGTGCAGGATTGGACATATTTCGCGAAAATCTGCTTGCAGATTCGATCTTCCAGCGAATGGAACGTGATGACCGCGACCCGTCCGCCGGGTTTCAGACAGGCGACCGCCTGATGAAGCGCGTCTTCCTCCGCGCCCAGCTCGTCGTTCACCGCGATCCGGAGCGCCTGGAATGATCGCCGCGCCGGATGGCCGCCCGTCCGCCGCGCCGCCGCGGGGATCGCTTCCTTCACGAGCTCGGCCAGTTCGCCGGTCGTGGCGATCGGGCGCCGCTTGCGGGCTTCGACGATCGCCTTCGCGATTCTCCGGGCGAACCGTTCCTCGCCGTAGCGGTCGAGAATGTCCGCGATTTCCCGCTCGTCCCATCCGTTGACGATGTCCGCCGCCGTCAGGCCGGACGCGCGATCCATCCGCATGTCGAGCGGCGCGTCGTGCCGGTAGCCGAATCCCCGCTCGGCTTCATCCAGCTGCGGGCTGGAGACACCGAGATCGAACAGGATGCCGTCCACCTGCGGCACGCCTTCATGTGTAGGGACACCGGTTTCCAGAAGCCTTTCCTTGAGGCGGCGGAAATTGCTCCGGATCAGCGTGACGCGGTCCATGTATGGCGCGAGCCGCTCGCGTGCATGTTCGATCGCCGACTCATCCTGGTCGAAGGCGATCAGGCGGCCGGCTTCGCCGAGCCGCGAAGCGATCAACTCGCTGTGGCCGGCTCCGCCGAGCGTGCAGTCGACGTATATGCCGTCCGGCTTCACGTTGAGGCCGTCCACGGCTTCTTCAAGCAGCACCGTCACATGATGAAACAAAGGTCTTTCCTCCCGGGGCATGTTCGTCCGAATCCGGCTGGCTACAGATTGAAGTCGAAGTCGACCAGTTTCTCGGCGATTTCGTTGAACGTCTCTTCAGACTGCCGGTAGTAGCCTTCCCAGGCCGCCTTGCTCCAGATTTCCACGCGGTTGGATACGCCGATCACAACGCATTCCTTCTCGAGCTTGGCGTAGTCGATCAAATGATTCGGCAGATTTACCCTGCCCTGTCTGTCCAGTTCGCATTCGACCGCCCCGGAGAAAAAGAACCGGGCGAACGCGCGGGCGTCCGACTTCATGAGCGGCAGCGACTTGAGCTTCTGCTCGAGCACGCTCCACTCGGCGGACGGATAGACGAACAGGCAGTTGTCGAGACCGCGGGTGACGATGAATTTCACGCCGAGATGTTCGCGGAACTTGGATGGAATCGTGAGACGGCCCTTGTCGTCTATGGAATGTTGGTATTCACCCATGAACATTCGGCCGCTCCACTCCTTCCCCCAAGTCTCCCACTATGCCCCACTTTCCACCACTTAGCATGTTCTATTCGCCACCTGACAGCAGATTCCTGCTGCCGTTAGCCATTTTCGAAATTAATATTTTATGAGGTTAAGGAAGCCGGGGCAGCCGTGCCGTCTTCCGGTGAAGCTGCGGTTGCTCCGGGGCGGAGACGCGGCGTATGATGCTTTGCTGGCGGAGTCTGCGGAAGGTGTGGACCGGGGTGCGGGGGACGCGAGCGGGGTTCGGGCGGGAGTGTGATATGGAACTGTGCGGGAGGAGGTTAATTTGAACAGTCAGCACGACGTCCCCGCACGGCAGACCACCGCCAAACAGGCAGACGCCGCCGGCGCCCCCCGTGCGGAAGCCTGCCAGGCAGCTAATCTCCCACCGGCTTTCCACGCGGGGGCTTGTCCGGCATTTCCCACCCACCGGTTCCCCACGCGGAGGCTTGTCCGGCTGTACTCCTCCCACCAGCTTCCCATGGGACCGCGTTCCGACCAAGCAAAAAACGGCCGGGAACCATGTCCCGACCGATCGCGCTGTGCAGGATTTTCAATGCTCCTGCCAGCTTTCCAGATACCGCTTCTGGTCGTCGCTGAGCCGGTCGATCGCCGCGCCCAGCGATTCGAGTTTCAGCCTCGCCACCTGCTCGTCGATCTCGTACGGCACGTTCACGACGCGGCGGCCGATCGACTCGTGTGCCTCGTTCACATACTTCAGCGCCATCGCCTGCAGGGCGAACGTCATGTCCATGATCTCGGCCGGGTGGCCGTCGCCCGCCGCCAGGTTGACGAGCCGTCCTTCCGCCAGCAGGTACAGCCGGCGGCCGTCCTTGAGCCGGAATTCCTCGATATTCTTGCGCACCGTGCGCTTGCTCACGGACATCGCCTCAAGATCCGGCTTGTTCACCTCGACATCAAAATGACCGGCGTTGGCAAGCAGAGCGCCGTCTTTCATCACGGCGTAGTGCTCGCCGCGGATCACGTCGCGGTTCCCCGTAACGGTGATGAAAATATCGCCGATCTTCGCCGCCTCCAGCATTGGCATGACCGCGAAGCCGTCCATGTAAGCCTCAACCGCGCGGATGGCGTCGACCTCGGTGACGACGACGTTTGCGCCGAGCCCTTTCGCCCGCATCGCGACGCCTTTGCCGCACCAGCCGTACCCGGAAACGACAACCGTCTTGCCCGCCACGACGAGGTTCGTCGTCCGGTTGATGCCGTCGAACACGGACTGGCCCGTGCCGTAGCGGTTGTCGAACAGGTATTTGCAGTAGGCGTCGTTGACGGCCACCATCGGAAACTTGAGGGCGCCGTCCCGCTCCATCGCCTTCAGGCGCAGGATGCCCGTCGTCGTCTCTTCCGCGCCGCCGCGCACGTTCGCGAGCAGATCCTGCCGCTCGGCATGCAGGATGGCAACGAGATCGCCGCCGTCGTCGATGATGAGGTCCGGCTTCGTCTCAAGCGTCTTGACCAGCAGCTCCTTGTACTCTTCCGGACTCGGGTTATATTTCGCGAAAACCGCAATGCCGTCTTCCACCAGCGCGGCGCATACATCATCCTGCGTCGACAGCGGGTTGCTGCCCGTAATCGCCACTTCTGCACCGCCGGCGGCGATCACCTTCGCGAGACAGGCCGTCTTCGCCTCCAGGTGGAGCGAGATCGCGACCTTGAGTCCGGCGAACGGCTTCTCCCGCTCGAACCGCTCCCGGATGCGGTTCAGCACCGGCATATGCGCCGCCGCCCAGTCGATCTTCAGATGTCCTTCCGGCGCAAGCCGGATATCGGTAATGACGCTTTTCTCCACAACGCCCAACGGGGCAACCTCCTTCACGGCGCCGGTTCATGCCGGGTCCGTTTTCAAGTTTCACAGATCAATGCGATAGTGGCCGCCGAGAGGATGGAACGGCACCGCCCGCAGCGCTTCCAGCCAGCCGCCGCCCCAGGCGTTCCACATCGCCGCCATGTTGAGTACCCGCTCCTGCTGCCGGCCGCCCGGCGCCAGCCAATCGCCGATCCGGTCAAACCGCCTGATATCGGCTTCGTACCGCCGGTTGCGCGATTCCAGCGCCTTCTGCTCGAGCCAGCGGATCTGTTCGCGGATTTTCTCCTTGTTCTTCTGACCGAGCGGGCCGAGTCCGCTGTCAGCGGCGGCGAGTTCCGCGAGCAGCGGGTCATACAGCGCGTCGAAACGCCGCGCCGCCTCCGCGAACAGCCGCTCCACCGGCAGGCTGTCATGCGCCGCGAGCCAGGCCCGCTTCCGCTCCTCCAGCCGCTCGCTCACATCCTCCATGGTGAGCCCGAACATCTCCATCCGCTTGCGGATCGCGCCGTCCGTCACCGTGAACGACATCCGCGGGACGATGACCGGCATCTCCATGCCGAACGCCCGGAACGCATCGCCGACCTGCGCCCAATACGCGATTTCGCCCTGCCCGAGCACCGTCGCCAACACCGGCAGCACGTAATCCTGCATGAGCGGCCTCGTCAGCACATTGTTGCTGAACAAATCCGGCGCTTCCAGCGCGAGACGCTCCAGCTCGCCGCGGCCCAGCGTGAAGGTGCGCCGCTTGTCGATGAAGTTCCCGCCGTCCCGATAGAGCATGACCCGTTCGCCCGCCGGGGCACCCGGCCCGATGCCGCCGAACCGCTCGTCGCGGAACAGGAACAGGTTCGCGCCGCCCGGTTGCAGCTCCGCCTGCACGGCGTAGCCGAGCCGCTTGAGCTTCTCCTCCGCCGAGGCGAACGCCGATGCGAGCACGTCGTTCTCGGCGACCATCCGCCGGAACATCGGCGCCTCGACAGCCCGGACCGCAGGATCGTCCGCATCCATCAGAATGAGACCGTCTTCGGCGAACAGGTCCGCCATCAGCGCGCCGAACCATTCGGAAAGCGACTCCGCGCGTGCGGCCGCCGCTTCGATCCGGTCGAGCAGCGCAGGCTTGTGCTCGGAATCGGGCAGCGACGCGGCCAACTCCCGGATCGCGCCCTCGATCCGCCCACGGCCGAGCTTCGTCCGACTGACCGATGTGCGCGGGTGTTCTTCCCGTTCGACCGCGATCCGCACAAGTCCCGTCTCGTGCGAAACGATGTACGCGTGATTCGCCTCCTGCCAGTCGTGGTCCTCGCCGGCGATCCAGAACACGGGCACCACCGGGCGTCCCGTCTTCTCTTCCGCCCATCGCGCCGCATGAATGACGGACAGCGCCTTGTGGATGACCAGGACGGGCCCCGTGAACAGCCCGGCCTGCTGGCCGCCGACGACGGCCAGCGCCCCGGCCGCCAGCCGGTCGATGTTCGCCAGAACCCTGCCCGAAGCGCCGATGCGCTTGTTGTATGCCGCAAGCGCCTCCGCGACCCGCGTCGCGTCGGCGCGGTCATGACGGTGCCTCTCGAGCCGCTCCGCCCTCCGGCGCCAGACCTCCGGATCGCCGGCATGACCGCCGAACAGGGCGGCGAGCTCCGGATCAGTTCCCCGGACATAGGCTTCGCTGACGGGCGAACTGATCGAATTCGTCAAACAGTGAACGTGCATGGATGCGTCCGTTCCTCCTCGCGCACACTCCGCTTGTTGATGTTACATCTGATTGTACCAACGCGCGCAACAACCGTCAAAACCATAACCCATCCAGTCTGAGTCAAGTCAGCGTGGGCACCTTATTGGGGATGCTGGATCACAACCGAAAAAAGAGCCAATCCCTTGTTAGCGGTTTCAGTTTTTCTTCCTTCAGGAACTGCTCCAGATCCCTGGTATCAGTATCCTCTAAGTCCTTTTAATGCCATTCCAGTCGGGCGACTTTGCCATTGGCTTCTGAGCAGTCGGA
>NZ_QEWA01000003.1:0-2704 GCF_003390775.1 Thermobacillus sp.
TCCACACCGGGGGCTCCTCCGTTCTGCACCACTCTCCTGTAAGCCTTCAAGAGGTTCTCCCTTTCCAGCATCTTCTCCAGCAGGTCGTCCTGTGCTTTGCGAGAGGAAGGGGCGATTTGTGCCGGCAGCGGACTCGGCGCTTGCGTCTCCCTTGCGGCTTCACCGCTACCTCCCGCTGGCAGCCCTCTTGCGAGGTATTCTGCTGTCTGCGCCCGTCGCGCGAACGCATCGGTTTCCTCTCTCCTTTCGGCTTAAGCCCTTCCGCTTTCCTTACGTCCCGTACTCGCGTACTATGGCCTCTGCTGACTCCTGCGGATTCAGCGCAGCCTCCCGGCTGCGGTTACGAAGTGACTTCGCGTATTCCGCAGGCCTCCCCGGATAAGCGCGTCATCTGTCTGCCCGCGACCACTGGAGTTTACAGGATTAGCCCTTGGCGGCTTTGGAGTTTGCCTTAAGGCTTCCTTCAGATTCGGCCTCGCGACCGACACCCTTGCCCTCGGCTAATGGCAGGCGCTCGCCAGCCCCCATTCCGGACTTTCACCGTAGAGATGACGCCCATGCCGGGCGTACCACAAGTTGAAGGCTGCTCGATTCGAGCAGCCTTCCTTTCAACCCTTCGGCCTGACGACCAGCGCAGCCAGAAACGAGAAGATGATCGCCGCCGATATGCCCGAGCTCGTCACTTTGAACATGCCCGTGATGACGCCGAGCGGCCCGGTGTTCTGCAGCTCGGTCAGCGCGCCGTGGACGAGGGCGTTGCCGAAGCTCGTAATCGGGACAGTTGCCCCCGCTCCGGCAAACTCGATGAGCGGCTCGTACCAGCCCAGGGCGTCCGCGATCGCCCCGATCACCACCAGCGTCGACATGGTGTGCGCCGGCGTCAGCTTGAGGACGTCGAACATGAGCTGCCCGAGGACGCAGATGCCGCCTCCGACGATGAAAGCCCACAAGTACTGCATATCAGGCGTCTCCCCTTTCGATGGCGACCGCGTGCGCGATGCACGGAATGGTCTCGCCCTGCTGATAGGACAGCGGCGAGAGCAACGCTCCGGTGGCGACGACGAGGATGCGCTTCAGTTCGCCGCGCTGCAGCCGTTTCAGCAGATGGCCGTAGGCGACGACCGCCGAGCAGGCGCACCCGCTGCCGCCGGCCTGCACTTTCTGGCGCTCGATGTCGTAGATCATCAGCCCGCAATCGCTGAATACCGTATCCTGCATTGGCACGCCGTCCCGCGCGAACAGGTCGACGGCGATGCGGTGCCCGACGGTCGCGAGATCGCCGGTCACGATCACGTCGTAATCGGCCGGCATCCGCCCCGTGTCGTTGAAGTGCGTCTGGATCGTGTCGACGGCGGCTGGCGCCATCGCCGCGCCCATGTTGAACGGATCGGAGATGCCGAGGTCGACGATCTTGCCGATCGTCGCGCAAGTGATGACGGGGCCGCTGCCCGAAGCGGCGACGACGGCCGCGCCGGCGCCGGTCACCGTGTACTGGGCGGTCGGCGGCTTCTGCGAACCGTATTCGGTCGGGTAACGGAACTGTTTTTCCGCTGTACAGTTATGGCTGCACGTACCCGCCATCGCATACTCCGCCGTGCCGGAATTGACGAGGTGCGCCGCGAGTGCCAGCGACTGCATCGACGTCGAGCAGGCACCGAAGACGCCGATGTACGGCAGGCCGAGGTCCCGCGCGGTGAAGCTGTTGCTGATCAGCTGGTTCAGCAGGTCGCCGCCGATGTAGAACTGCACCTGATCTTTCCGGATGCCCGCGTTCTTGATCGCGAAGTCGGAAGCCTGTTCGAGCAGGAGCCGCTCCGCTTTTTCCCAGCTTTTCTGGTTCAGATCGAGCTCGGCGTGGACAAGGTCGAAGTCGGCCGCGAGCGGCCCCGCGCCTTCGTCCGGGCCGACGACGGTTCCCGTGCCGATGATGACGGGCCGGTTCTCGAACCACCAGGTCTGCTTGCCGCGCAGCATGTTCAGTGCCCCCTGAGCCCGAAGATGACGTGGATCAGCCCGATGACGAATGCGGCGACCGTGCCGTATACGATAACCGATCCGGCAAGCTTGAACATGTTGCCGCCGACCCCGAGCACGAGCCCTTCGGCGCGGTGTTCCAGTGCCGCCGAGCACATCGAGTTGGCGAAGCCCGTCACCGGCACGGCAGAGCCCGCGCCCGCCCATTGCGCGATCTTGTCATACACGCCGAAGCAGGTCAGCAGCACCGAGATGAAAATGAGCGTCGCGACGGTCGGGTTGCTGGCCTGCATGGACGACAGTTTCATCCAGGACATGTAGCCGTTCTGGATCGCCTGGCCGAGCACGCAGATCAGGCCGCCCGAAACGAACGCCCGAACGCAGTTTTGCAGAACGGAACGGGAAGGTTCGCGCTGCTTCGCGAACGTCTTGTACTCTTTCGACGACATCGACATCGGCTTGAATTTGCCTTTCCCGGCGGTTCTGGTCGCCACTTGACGAACCCTCCTGTCACTTACGATCTTACGCCTTACATTGTTTGCCGATTCGACACGCGTTATGCCTCCCGAAAGCCGCCTCCGCTCCGCCGCAAGACCCTTCCGAGCTAGAGTAAAGGGCTGGGGATTCCAGCCCCTCCTCATCAAACCGTACGTGAGGTTTTCCCTCATACGGCTTTCCGATGTTCGTCATTCATGTGCATGCAACTAGCAGAGCTTCTTTAGTCCACAGA
>NZ_QEWA01000040.1:0-112259 GCF_003390775.1 Thermobacillus sp.
CTTTACGCCCAATAATTCCGGACAACGCTCGCCCCCTACGTATTACCGCGGCTGCTGGCACGTAGTTAGCCGGGGCTTTCTTCTCAGGTACCGTCAACCCCGGGGCAGTGACTCCCCAGGGGATTCTTCCCTGGCAACAGAGCTTTACGATCCGAAGACCTTCCTCACTCACGCGGCGTTGCTCCGTCAGACTTTCGTCCATTGCGGAAGATTCCCTACTGCTGCCTCCCGTAGGAGTCTGGGCCGTGTCTCAGTCCCAGTGTGGCCGTTCACCCTCTCAGGTCGGCTACGCATCGTCGCCTTGGTGGGCCGTTACCCCGCCAACCAGCTAATGCGCCGCGGGCCCATCCGAAAGTGACAGGTTGCCCCGTCTTTCCCGAACCCTTCATGCGAAAGGTCCGCTTATCCGGTATTAGCATCCGTTTCCGGATGTTATCCCGGTCTTTCGGGCAGGTTGCCCACGTGTTACTCACCCGTCCGCCGCTAAGTTTTCGCAACATCCACCCGAAGGCTTCCGTCCGCGAAAACTCCGCTCGACTTGCATGTATTAGGCACGCCGCCAGCGTTCGTCCTGAGCCAGGATCAAACTCTCCATTAAAGGCAAGAGTCGATTGACTCGTTCGTACGTTCGCGCTTTGCTTCGTCTCCAAAGGAGACGGGCAACTCAAGCTCGTTGTTCAGTTTTCAAGGAACCATCTTCGTCGTCCGCTGTTTCAGCGGCGACTTTTATAATATATCACATCTTCCTGCCTCATTGCAAGTACCAATTTTCGACTTCCGTTTCGCCGTCCGTCGGCCAATCGGTACGCTCCGTCAGGCGCGATTGATAATGTATCATACCCTATCGATCAAAGTCAATAGCTTGTACCCGGTAAAGAAACAAAATATCAATTCTTCATGACCAAATCCCCGATTTTCTCAGATCAGCACGGCTTGCAGCCCGGCGATCAGCGCAATGCCCGGCACCCCGAGCGTTACGATCACCGCCGCCGTCACCGGATTGAGCGGAATGTGAACGCCCGAGATCCAGCCGAATTCATTCAGCCCGTAGATGACCGCCGCCGCAGCCGCCATATGCAGGAAGAATCGCGTGAGCCACGCCCGGGTCATGCGTCTCCGCACCAGAATATACAGCAGCGCCGCCGAAGAAACGGCCAGCATGACGGCAAACACCGTCTTCATCCCGCACCCGCTCCTTTTTCCCATTCGACGCGCCAGTGGACATTCAAGTTTTTCGCCTGTCTGAGCAGCAATTCGTACCGCTTCTCCGCCGCTTCGATCGCATAGATCGCATAGTCGATCTGGTCGAATCCCGACGCGTACTCGAAATGCCGGTGCGCATTGATCCAATCCCGGTGCGCTTCGCGAATGTCGCGGATCAGCGCCTGCGCCGTCTGCGACATCGACTGCCTGTCCGCTTCGGTCTGCGCGGCCTGCGGTTTGGGCTGCGCGCGCACCTCCTCCGATTCACCGCCTCCCCTCCGTCTGATGACCGCCTCGCGTATCGAGCTTATTTTCCGCCGCAAGTCCGGCAATCGTCTCCAGTCCATGGCTTGCCCCTCCCGTATTCCGCATCGTTCCGCAAAAAAAAACGATCCGCTGCTACCATACCTATAACAGGCGGGACAAACTTAGAACCGGAGAGCGGCCCGCACACGACAAAAAACCGCGCCGTCTTGACCGGCACGGTTTTGCGTCTCACAACTCTCTTCGTCCTTCTAGCGCCTTGGACAGGGTGACTTCGTCCGCATACTCCAGGTCTCCGCCGACCGGCAGCCCGTGCGCGATGCGCGTCACCTTGATGCCGAACGGTTTGACCAGGCGGGACAGGTACATCGCCGTCGCTTCGCCTTCGATGTTCGGATTGGTCGCCAGAATCATTTCTTTCACCCGATCGTCGGTCAGCCGCTTCAGCAGTTCGGCAATGCGGATCTCGTCCGGGCCGATGCCGTCCATCGGCGAAATGGCTCCCTGCAGCACATGGTATTGACCGTCGTACTCCTTCGTCCGCTCCATGGCGACGAGATCCTTCGGCTCCTGGACGACGCAGATGACGGACGGATCGCGCGTCTTGTCCTGGCAGATGCGACAAGGATCCACGTCGGTGATGTTGCAGCAGATGGAGCAGTAATGCAGGTTGCGTTTGACGCTGACCAGCGCCTTGGCGAATGAGACGACGTCATCCTCGCTCATGCGCAGCACATGAAAGGCAAGGCGGGCGGCGGTCTTCGGACCGATGCCCGGCAGCCGGGAGAACGAATCGATCAGCTTCGCGATCGGTTCCGGATAGTACAAGAGAGGCCGCTCCTCCTCAGAACAGACCCGGGATCTTCAGGCCGCCCGTGAACTTGCTCATATCCCGGTTCGCCATCTCTTCCGCTTTGTTCAGCGCGTCGTTCACGGCCGCGAGGACGAGGTCCTGGAGCATTTCGACGTCGTCCGGGTCGACGGCTTCCGGCTTGATCGTGATGCCGAGAATTTTCTTGTGACCATTCGCCCGCACTGTCACGACGCCGCCGCCGGCGGTGCCTTCGACTTCCTTCTTCTCGAGCTCCTCCTGGGCTTTGAGCATCTGCTCCTGCATTTTCTTCACTTGCCGCATCATCTGCTGCATGTTGTTCATACTCGCCAACTCTCCTTATTCAAAATCATGTCTTGTCATCGTCCACGACGACGACGAATTCTTCGCCGAACAGCTTCACCGCTTCTTCGACCCAGGGCGGCCGGCCGGCCTGCTCACCCTGCTCCTCCTCGGGTTGAAGCTCCAGCGCCTCGGGCTGCGGGCGTTCGCCTTCGCCTTCCGCCGCGGCCTGCCATTCCTTCAACAAGACCGTCTGAAACCGCATCGGCGCGCCGAACACTTCTCCCATGACGCCTTCGATGATTTCCCGGTTGGCGGGCTTCTCCGTCGTCTGGCGGTGCATCGTGTTCTTGAACGCGATCAGCACCTGACCGCCCGTCGCGGACACCGGTTCGCCGTCGATCAGCCAGGCATGGACCGAGATGCGGACATCCTTGACGCGCTGCAGCACTTCCGGCCAGCGGGCCTTCACCTTCCGCGTCTCTTCCGAATCCCGCGCCGCGATGTACGGCTCCAGCTTCACCCGGCCGATGGCGGGCGCCGCGTTCCGCTGCGCGCCGAAGGAGCCGGCGGGGCGCCCGCCGGACGCGCCCTGCCGGCCGTCGCCCGAAGGGACGGCCGGCCGCGGTTGGTCTCCGCCGCCGGAGCGAAGCAGTTGCTCGATGCGCTGCTCGAGCATTTCGACGCGCCTGCGAAGCTGGTGCAGCTCCGCCGCATCCGCGGACTCGCGCGCGACCGGCGCGCGGGCCGTTTCGGCAGACCCCGAACCGCCGGACGCGCCGTCCGAAGCATCGTCGTCGGGCAGCGTGCAAATCTTGAGCAGCGCCACCTCGAACATCGTCTGCGGCTGCGCGGCGAAACGCATCTCGTTCTGGTATCGGTTCAGAATGTCGATCATCCGGAACAGGCGCTCGGCGGTAAACCCTTCGCCCGCGTTCCGGAAGCGTTCGACGTCGACGATCCGCTCGGTGGCGGCGGTTCGGTCAGGCGCCAGCTTCAGGAGCAGCAGGTCGCGGAAGAAGACGATCAGGTCCTCCATGCACTTGTCGGCGCTCTTGCCCGCCGCTGTCAGCGCTTCCGTAACGCGCATGACCGCCGCGGCGTCCCGGCCGCGAACGGCTTCCGCCAGTTCCTCGAACCGTTCCGCCGGGATCCCGCCCGTCACGTCGACCGCGCCGTCCAGCGTGATGCGCCCGTCCGTGAAAGCCGCCGTCTGCTCCAGCAGGCCAATCGCATCGCGCATGCCGCCTTCGGAGAGGCGGGCGATGTACGCCAGTGCGTCGTCTTCCGCCTCGATGCCTTCTTCCTCGCAGATCCGCCGCAGCCGTCCGACCTGCTCCTCGAGCGGCACCGGCCGGAAGTCGAACCGTTGGCAGCGGGAGACGATCGTTGCGGGAAGCTTGTGCGGTTCGGTCGTTGCCAGGATGAAAATCACGTGCCCGGGCGGTTCCTCCAGCGTTTTGAGCAGAGCGTTGAACGCTTCGGAGGTGAGCATGTGCACTTCGTCGATGATGTACACTTTGTACCGGACTTCCGTCGGTGCGTAACGCACCTTGTCCCGGATGTCGCGGATTTCGTCAATCCCGCGGTTGGAAGCCGCGTCGATCTCGATCACGTCAAGCACCGTGCCGGCGGCGATGCCTTCGCAGGCCGCGCAGGCGTTGCACGGGTCCGGCGTCGGTCCGTGCTCGCAGTTGACGGCTTTGGCCATGATCTTGGCTGCGCTTGTCTTGCCCGTTCCGCGCGGACCATTGAACAGATACGCATGCGCGATCCGGTTCTCCCGGATCGCGTTCTGAAGCGTTTGAATGACATGATGCTGGCCGACCATGTCCTGGAACGTCTGCGGACGCCAGGCGCGGTACAAGGCGATATGGGACACGCGGACCGTTCCTTTCCATCGTCCGGCCGTGAGGCCGCATGATGCTCTATTATACACCAACCGGACAACAAGAGAAACGACGTTGCTGCTTTCCGGTCATCACAAAAGCCGTCCCGGGCAAGCCGGGACGGCCGAACGTGCGATATGTAGGTTAAGGTCCGTGCACCTGCCTCCGATCATTGCGTTCCAAGCGGCATTCCCGATCCCCGCTCGGGCCAGGCACTCCCCCGGCACATGAACAAACCTGCTTATGGCTGCTTCCTTCCGGACCTGACCAGGTTCACAGGGGCTCATTGCGGAGGACCCGGCCGTCAACACGGCTTGCGGGCGCCAGCCTTGCAGCGCAAGACCTCGGGCAGGAATTCAACCTCGCTGCAGCGGATTGCGAGTTACAGGGCACCGCTACCTCCCCGTCTAGCACGGTAAAGATAAGTATAGCCGATCCGGATTCGGATCGCAACCGGGCATGACTGTCAATGCTGTGAAGTTGTTGTGATCGAAGCCCGAAGCCGAAGGCATCACTTCTGGTCCGCATCGACCGTCACCCGGTAACGGGGAAAATTCTCCTTCAGCACCGCTTCCGCCCGCGCGGCAAGCTGCGCCGCCTCCTCCCGGTTCAGCTTCTTGTCGATCTCGAGATGAACGTGCATATGAGATCCGCCCGTCCGCGTGATCCGGATATCCCGGATGCCGTCCAGTCCGCGCAGCAGCTCCGCCGCGAATGCGTTGTCGCGCCGGTAGCTCCAGGCCGTGCCGGTCAGCGGGAGATTCGGATTGGTATTGCTGGTGCCCATATAGCCGTCGTTGCCGTAATAATCGGTCGGATCATCCGCATCGCGGTCCGCGTTCCCGCATCCGGTTGCGGCGAGCGCCGCGGCCAGCAGGATGCCGGGCAGCAGGAAGCGAAGCCGCCGTTTCCGCAGACGCAGTCTGATGAACATCATGAAGAAACCTCCCTTCGCCATTAGGATGGCTGGGGGAGGTTCGAGTATGCATCCGATCAGATGCCGTATTTCTTCTTGAAACGGTCAACGCGGCCACCGGTATCGACGAACTTCTGTCTGCCCGTGAAGAAAGGATGGCAATTCGAGCAGATTTCGACACGGAGGTCCGCCTTCACCGAACCCGTCTCGAACGTATTGCCGCACGCGCAAGTAACTGTCGTGACGTGATACGTCGGATGAATGTCCGGTTTCATCTCGTTCACCTCTTTCACGCCCTGAGCCCTTAGACAGCAGGCCCAGAGTTAAATGACACATGAGAGGATTATAGCACGGATAGCCAAACTCGCGCAACGGTCTTTCCGGCACGTCAATCCCGGCCGGCGGGCGACGCTTTCCGGCGCCGCAATTCGGGCGGCGGTACATGCGTATAGTTGCCGATGCGCACGTCCGGCAGCTCCGCCCGGAAAATCTCGATCATCTGCTTCATCCCGTAGATCTCGCCCCGCGCGGGCGGGATGAGCTCCAGATAGCTATCCGGATCGATGTTCAGATTGCGGAATTGGATGAGCTTCAGCCCCGTCCGTTTCGCGAGTCCGATCATCGCCTCGATCTCTTCCTCGCGGTCCGTCACGCCGGGAAAGACCAGGTAGTTGATCGAGGTATAAACGCCGTGATCCGAGGCGTATCTGAGTGACTTCTCGACATTCGCCAGCGAGTAGCCGCGCGGACGGTAATAGGCGTTGTAATGCTCGTCGATGGCGCTGATCGTGCTGACGCGCATCAGATCGAGCCCGGCGTCGACGATCGCCCGGATGTGATCGGTCAGGCCGGCGTTCGTATTGATATTGATATACCCGAGATCCGTCTTCTCCCGCACCCGGCGGATCGCGTCGATGATCAGCTTCGCCTGCGTCGACGGTTCGCCCTCGCAGCCCTGACCGAAGCTGATGATCGCATCCGGCGTCTTCAGATGCTCGAGCATGATCTCGACCAGCTCGTCCACCGTCGGCCGGAAGTTCATCCGCGTCTGCGGCGCGGGGAAGCCGCTGTCGTCCGGCTGCTCGGAAATGCAGCCGTAGCAGCCCGCGTTGCAGCTGTAGGACACCGGCACAGCACCTTCCCAGCGGTTCAGGAACGTGTTCGACGCCGTCAGGCATTCATAGCCGAGCGCGCAATGCGACAGATGCTTGTACACCCGGTTCTCCGGATACCGCGCAAGCAGCGATTCGACGCCCGCCTCCAGCTCGCCGCGGTCGCAGTTCAGCGGATTCCAAGGTTCCGGATCATCGGTGCGCTGCGCGGCGACGTGGAAGCCGCCGTCTTTCCAGACGACCGCCGTATAGCCGAAAAGCGGCAGCTTCCGGCTGCGGTCCGTCTTGACATAGGCGGGAATGGCCAGCCGCGTGTACCCTTGCGGCAGCAGCGCGCCGATCGCCTGCACATCGCCCGGCAGCGGCCGCATCTCGCCCGTATCGGGATCGATGCCGACCGGCCGCGTGAACGGCAGACTGACCAGCGTCGCACCTTCGGGCAACGGGATCAGTTCGTCTTCCATCAGTTCGATGATCATGTCGGCGCTGCGGCCAAGCCCGCCCCATCCGGGATGGTCATAGACGCGGCCGCCGGCATCGGCATACACCAGATTCATGCGTTAGTCCCACCTTCATTTTTCCGCCCGAACCGGTTCAATGGGCGCTCAGGTCGTCGTGCGGACACTCCGCCTCGCGCCCGTGCCGCCGGAGCCTATACCGCCGTCCGCCGCCAGCTTCGCCATGACGTCGATAAACTCCGCGTTCGACTTCGTCTCCCGCATTTTGCGCAGGAACTGCTCGACGAATTCGGGAGTGTCGTTCATCATTTTGCGGATGGACCAGGCGCACTCCAGTTCTTCCTTCGTGAGCAGCATTTCCTCGCGGCGCGTGCCGGAACGGCGGATGTCCAGCGCCGGGAAAATGCGGCGTTCCGCCAGTCTGCGGTCCAGCACGAGCTCCATGTTGCCGGTGCCCTTGAACTCTTCGTAAATGATGTCATCCATCCGCGAGCCGGTGTCGATGAGCGCCGTCGCCAGAATCGTCAGGCTGCCGCCCTCCTCGATGTTGCGCGCCGACCCGAAGAACCGCTTCGGCCGATGGAACGACGCCGGGTCGATCCCGCCGGAGAGCGTCCGGCCCGACGGCGGCACGACGAGGTTGTAGGCGCGCGCGAGCCGCGTGATGCTGTCGAGCAGGATGACGACGTCCCGCTTGTGCTCGACCAGACGCAGCGCCCGCTCCAGCACCATTTCCGCCACCTTGATATGGTTTTCCGGCAATTCGTCGAACGTCGACGCGACGACTTCGCCCTTCACCGACCGTTGCATGTCGGTCACTTCCTCCGGCCGCTCGTCGATCAGCAGCACGAACAGCTCGATCTCCGGATGATTCGCCGAGATGCTGTTGGCGATCTCCTTGAGCAGCAGCGTTTTGCCCGCTTTCGGAGGTGCGACGATCAGCCCGCGCTGGCCGAGTCCGACCGGAGCGAGAATATCCATAATGCGAGTCGACAGGTTATTGGGGGAAGTCTCCAGAACGAGTTTCTTTTGCGGATAGAGGGGAGTCAGGGCGGGGAAGTGGAGCCGCTCAGCGGCAACTTCCGGACTCACGCCGTTGACAGCATTCACCTGCAGCAATCCGAAGAACCGTTCGTTCTCCTTCGGCGCCCGGCATTTGCCGGATACGAGGTCACCGGTGCGCAGGTCGAATTTCCGAATCTGCGACGCCGATATGTAGATGTCATCCTTGCTCGGCAAGTAGTTGATGGGCCTCAGGAAACCGTAGCCTTCCGGCAGGACGTCGAGCACGCCTTCCATGAACATGAGGCCGCTCTGTTCGGCCTGGGCACGCAGGATCGCGAAGATCAGCTCTTTCTTCCGCATCTGGCCGTAGTTCGGAATCTGATGTTCTTTGGCCAGCTTGTATAATTCCGTAAGCTTCATCTCTTCCAGATCAGAGATTTGCAAATCGGTCATCGTTTCACCCCTTGTGATTCAATTTTGACCTTTATGCGAGGAACCACCGTCCGTTGCGGCGGTTCAGGCCTCAGCCGATTTCGGGCTCGCGCCACACATCGGCTCCCAATCTGCGAAGATTGTCCACAAGATTATCATACCCGCGATCAATATATTCGACACCTGCAATTTCCGTAACGCCTTCCTCCACCGTCAGCGCCGCCACGACGAGCGCCGCGCCGGCCCTGAGGTCGGACGCGCGGACTCTTGCGCTGTTCAGCCTGCTGCCTTCGATGATGGCCGACCGTCCTTCCACGCGGATCTTGGCGCCCATGCGCACCAGTTCCGGCACATGCTTGAACCGGTTGCTGTACACGTAATCCGTCAGGATGCTGACGCCTTCGGCCTGCGTGAGCAGGCTCGTCATCGGCGATTGCATGTCCGTCGCGAACCCCGGATAGACAAGCGCCTTGACGTCGACGGCGGAGTAGGTCGGCTGGCCGACGACGCGGATCGATTCGTCCATTTCATAGACATGGACGCCCATCTCCTGCAGCTTGGCCGTCACGGCTTCAAGATGTTTCGGAATGACATTGTCCACGACAACGTCGCCGCGCGTTGCGGCGGCCGCGATCATGTACGTCGCCGCCTGAATCCGGTCGGGAATGATGGAGTGCCGGCAGCCGTGCAGCCGGTCCACGCCTTCGATCCGGATCGTCTCGGTGCCCGCGCCTTTGATGCGGGCGCCCATTGCGTTGAGCAGCGTCGCGACATCGATGATTTCCGGCTCCTTGGCCGCGTTCTCGATAATCGTAAGACCATCCGCGCGGGAAGCCGCAAGCATGATGTTGATCGTCGCGCCCACGCTGACAACGTCGAGATAGATCTTCGCGCCGCGAAGTTTCTTCGCCTTCAGGCGGATCGCGCCGTGTTCGTTCGTGACGGTGGCGCCGAGCGCTTCAAAGCCTTTGATGTGCTGGTCGATCGGACGGGGTTCGAAGTTGCAGCCGCCGGGAAGGCCGATGACGGCTTCGCCGAACCGGCCGAGCATCGCGCCCATCAAATAATAGGACGCGCGCAACAGCTTCACCTTGCCGTTCGGCATC
This sequence comes from Thermobacillus sp., assembly GCF_003390775.1. Taxonomy (NCBI): domain Bacteria; kingdom Bacillati; phylum Bacillota; class Bacilli; order Caryophanales; family Paenibacillaceae; genus Thermobacillus; species Thermobacillus sp. The sequence goes on from NZ_QEWA01000040.1 coordinate 9,500, forward strand.
GGTACGGGACGCATGCGGGAAGGATCGATGATCATCGAATCCCCGATCCGCTTCACCTTGCCCCCGAGCTCTTCCAGAATCTCCGTGTAGACGGCCACGTCGCTGAGCCGCGGCAGATTGTCCAGTCTGACTTCGCCGTCGGCCAGTATCGAAGCCGGCAGCAGCGCGACGGCGCTGTTCTTCGCGCCGCTGATCGTGACCGTTCCGCGCAGCGGGCGGCCGCCGCGGACCATCAGTTTCTCCATGTCTCCCCATATCCTCCCGATGGCGCTGGTTGACCGTCATGCGGACGGATGCGCAGGAACCGCCGGCCATGCGCGGCGGTTCCTGCATGTATCAAAACAGATTACGCTTGGTTGCTGCTGCCGAACAACCGGATCTTCTCGGCCACGACTTCGATCATCGCTTCGCGCGCGGGACCGAGGTATTTCCGCGGATCGTAGACCTTGCTGTCCTTGCCGAGCACTTCGCGGATCTTGTCCGTGCAGGCGATCTGGTTCTCCGTGTTGACGTTGATTTTGCCTACGCCGCATTGGATCGCTTCACGGATCGCGTCGTCCGGAACGCCCGATCCGCCGTGCAGGACGATCGGAACCGGAACTTTCGCCGCCACTTCGCGAATGATGTCGAAGCGGATCTTCGGCTCGCCCTTGTACATGCCGTGCGCCGTGCCGACCGCGATCGCGAGCGCGTCGACGCCCGTCTCCTCCCAGAAGCGGATCGCTTCTTCCGGCTTCGCCAGCGCAGCGTCGGCTTCATCGACGCTGATGTCGTCTTCGACACCGCCGATCGTGCCGAGCTCCCCTTCGACGGATACGCCCATCGCATGGGCGGCTTTCACGATTTCCTTCGTCAGGCGGATGTTCTCTTCGAGCGGATAGTGGGAACCGTCGAACATGACCGACGAGAAGCCGGCGCGGATGCATTGCATTGCCACTTCGAAGCTGCTGCCGTGATCAAGATGCAGCGCGATCGGCAGCCCGGATTTCTTCGCGGCGGCTTCCGCGATGGCGACGGTGAATTCGATGCCCATATATTTCAGGGCGCCTTCGCTGACGCCATAGATGAACGGCGACTTCTCGCGGATCGCCGCCTCGACGATCGCCTGCGCGAATTCCAGGTTGTTCATGTTGAATTGCCCGACGGCGAACTTGTTCGCTTTCGCCTTCGGCAGAAATTCGTTCATGGACACAAGTGGCATGTTCGTTCCTCCTAAATTGGTTGCGCGATATGGTTCAAGCCGTGCAGACTTGTCATACTGAGACATTATACCACAATGCTTCCCGCTGTGGTAATTCGTCCGGCGTTCTCTCGCCAGAAAAAAAAGGATCCGTCTCCGGATCCGCTCGCCTACCTGCTGCGCGTTTCGCTGCCCCGCAGCTGCATATTCACGACCATCCGCATCTCGTCGATGTCGAAAGGCTTCGTGAAGTGCATCAGCGCGCCGAGCTCGGTCGCCTCTTTGATCATGTCCAGTTCGCCGTATGCCGTCATCATGATGACCTTGATGTCGCGGTTGATCTCTTTCACCCGCTTCAATATCTCGAGCCCGTCCATTCCCGGGATCTTCATGTCGAGCAGCACAAGATCAGGCGATTCATTCTTGACGATCTCAAGCGCCAGTTTGCCGTTGGAAGCCTGGAATGTCCGGTATCCTTCGCCGCTGAACACTTCCATCAGCAACATGCGGATGCCGTTCTGGTCATCCACGATCAGCACTTTCTTGTCATCCAACGCACGATCCCTCCTCGTGAGCGAATGCCGCGGCTCAGCCTGCATTCGGCCGGCCAGGCTTCACCCGGGCTGAGAGACAACACGCCCAGCAGGGGAGGTATTCGACGCCGCTTCGTCAATATCCTTCATCAACTGGAAAAAAGTATTTCCTCCGTTACATTATTCCGCGTGCCGGATCGCCGCACCCACGAACTCGCGGAACAGCGGCTGCGGCCGGTTCGGCCTTGACGTGAACTCCGGATGGAACTGGACGGCCAGGAACCACGGATGGTCGGGCAGTTCGATCATTTCGACCAGCCGGCCGTCCGGGGACGTGCCCGATACGCGCAGGCCCGCCGCTTCGATCCGCTCGCGGTATTCGTTGTTGAATTCGTAGCGGTGGCGGTGGCGTTCGTAGATCAGTTCCTGACCGTACGCCTGCGCGGCCAGCGTGCCCGGCGCGATCTTGCACGGATACAGGCCGAGGCGCATCGTGCCGCCGAGATCTTCGATATCCTTCTGGTCGGGCAGCAGGTCGATGACCGGATACGGCGTGGACGGATCGATCTCCGAGCTGTTCGCGCCCGTCATGCCGACGACGTGGCGCGCATACTCGACGACGGCCACCTGCATCCCCAGGCAGATGCCGAAGAACGGCACGCGCTTCTCCCGCGCCCAGCGGATCGCGGTGATCTTCCCTTCGATGCCGCGGTCGCCGAATCCGCCCGGCACGAGCACGCCGTGCACGCCGGCCAGCAGCTGATCCACGTTCTCCGGCGTGACGTCCTCGGCGTTCACCCAGCGGATCTTCACTTCGCGCTCCGCGTCGATGCCGGCGTGGCCCAGCGCCTCCACAATGCTGAGGTAGGCGTCGTGCAGCGCCACATATTTCCCCACGATCGCGATTTCCACCGACCCGGTGATCGCGTTCACGCGGCGCACCAGGTTCTCCCATTCGGTCATGTCGGGTTCCGGCGCATCCAGTTTCAGATGGTTGACGACGATGTCGTCCAGCCCTTCCTTCCGCAGGTTGAGCGGAATTTCATACAGATTCGACGCGTCGCGGCATTCGATGACCGCACCCTGGTCGACATCGCAGAACTGCGCGATCTTGCGCTTCAGATCCTCGCCCATCGGATATTCCGTGCGGCAGACGATGACGTTCGGCTGGATGCCGATGCTCCGCAGTTCTTTCACGCTGTGCTGCGTCGGCTTCGTCTTCACTTCACCGGCTGCCTTGATGTACGGAATGAGCGTGACGTGGATGTACATGACGTTGTCGCGGCCGATGTCGCTTTTGATCTGGCGGATCGCCTCCAGGAAAGGCAGGCTCTCGATGTCGCCGACCGTGCCGCCGATTTCCGTGATGACGACGTCCGAACCCGCTTCGCGGCCCGCGCGGAAGACGCGTTCCTTGATCTCGTTCGTAATATGCGGAATGACCTGAACGGTGCCGCCCAGATATTCGCCGCGCCGTTCTTTCGAGATGACGGTAGAGTAGATTTTGCCCGTGGTCACGTTGCTGTTCTTCGTGAGGTTGATGTCGATGAATCGCTCATAATGGCCGAGATCGAGGTCGGTCTCCGCGCCGTCGTCGGTCACGAACACTTCCCCGTGCTGATAGGGGCTCATGGTGCCGGGGTCGACGTTGATGTAAGGATCGAATTTCTGGATCGTAACCTTCAGTCCCCGGTTCTTCAGCAGCCGGCCAAGCGATGCCGCCGTAATCCCTTTGCCGAGCGACGAGACGACGCCGCCGGTTACGAATACATATTTCGTCACGTGCTGTTGACCTCCAAGTCGAATGGTTGAAAAAACAAAAAAAAGTGACACCCGCGCCGCGGGGCACTTTTCATACGCTTGCCGTGTATAAAGCGATCTATAGCCCAAGCAATAGTTTACCCGTGTGTCCGCGCCTGTGTCAAGTGAAACGGCCTGTGCCTTCCATCGAAAAGGCAACCCCGTTTCGCGTCGACCGACAAGCCTATACAAGCATCAGTCCTGCTTGTGCTTGGAGGTCAAGTGAATCGGCTGGCGCCGCGCCTTTCCTGCCGGCGCGTCCGATTCGCGTCGACCGACAAGCCTATACAAGCATCAGTCCTGCTTGTGCTTGGAGGTCAAGTGAAACGGCCGATGCCTTCGGGCTTGAGAAGGCATGTCCGTCTCGCGTCGACAGACATGGCGATGCAAGGCATGAAACCTGCTTGCTCTTGTCTGCCAAGCGAACGGATTGCGGCTCGCGCCTGCGGAGTCCCGTCACACGTCCTCTTCGTCTTCGGCATCGAGATCGTCCGCGTCGTCCTCGAACTCGTCCTCGACCTCCGGCTCCAGTTCGTCGTCGACCTCGAGATCCGGCTCGTCGAGCTCTTCGTCGTCGATCGGAACTTCCTCGTCCACATCCGCTTCGTCGTCGGCTTCGTCGTACAGATCTTCGCCGTCCTCGTCGTAGAGGTCGTAATCTTCTTCGTCCGTAACGTATGCTTCTTCCTCGTCGCCGTACAGATCCTCTTCCTCTTCGTCATCATCGTTGATGATGCGCGGACGCGACGCCCCGAGGGACGGATCTTCGCTCCGGTCAACCGGGTACCACCGCTTCAGCCCCCACACGTTGGAACCGACGCAGGCGAACCGGCCGTCGATGTTGATCTCCGTATAAATCTGCGCGATGACTTCGTTGATTTTCTCCTCGGAAAAGCCGCGGATCCTGCCGATCTCCTGGATCAAATCCCGGTAGTACATCGGCTCGTTGGCTGTTTTCAGAATTTCGAAGGCCAGATCGACCATCGGCATTTCTTCAATCCGTTCGGGATCGAGCTTCAATCGAATCTCGCCGCTCATCGAACACATCCTCTCGCGCAAGTCATCTAACCAGCATAGTTCTATCCATTGTCAACCTATAGTAAACCTCATTTCATTTCAAAAAGCAAGCAACGCGAAAGGGGGATCGCCGCCCGCCGGCCGCCCAATTCGGGAGAGCGGGACATCTGCTCATGCCGCTGTCCAGACGCCCTCATAGTATAAGTCCAGCATGTTCCACCCGGGAGGAATGCGCCGATGGACTTAAGCCCGGTTCTCAGATGGCTGGAGGAGAGGGCGCTGACCGCCCCGGACCGTCAAGGAGTCCGCTGCATGCTCAGGTTTCGCCACCCCAGAGATTATCGCCGCTTCGTCCGCGAGTGGACGGCGCGGCATCCTCCCGGGCGGCCGGAAGGTCCGGCCATCCGGCTCCTTCCGCTCATCCGCGGCGTCAGCTTCATGCTTCCGGCAGGCCGTCCGACCGGTCTGCCGTGGGCGGGATGCGCCCTCGAGCCGGACTCCCGCATCGCTGTCCACGGCACCGTTCGCAGTGCGCCCGCCGTCGAACAAGGCATTCCGTGGGGCGTGAAACAGATCCGCGCGCCGATGGCCTGGCGCCTGACGACCGGCTACCGCATCAAAGTCGGCGTCATCGACACCGGCGTCGACTTCAGCCATCCCGATCTCCGTCATTCCATTTCACGGGGCATCAACCTGCTGGCGCGCAGCATGCTGCCGCATGACGACAACGGCCATGGCACGCACATCGCCGGCACGATCGCGGCCGCGAACCAGCTGCACGGCATGGTCGGCGTCGCACCCCGCGCGGTCATCCACCCGGTGAAGGCGTTCGACCACAACGGCTCGGCCTACGTCTCCGACATCATTCTCGGCATCGAATGGTGCATCCGCAACCGGATGGACATCATTAACATGAGCTTCGGCATGAAGACGCGCAGCCGCGCGCTGCTGGCCGCCGTGCAGAACGCCTGGCGCGCCGGCATCATCATCGTCGCATCTTCCGGAAACGACGCGAAGCGCAAGGCGATCGACTATCCCGCCCGGTTCCCGCAGACGCTCTCCGTCGGCGCCACGACGCGGATGCGGAGAATCGCACCGTTCAGCAACCGGGGCAGTCTGGTCGACATCTATGCGCCGGGGGACAAAATCATCTCCGCCTGGCTGCGGGGCAAATACAACGAGATGAGCGGCACGTCGATGTCAACCTCCCACGTCACCGGAGCGATCGCCCTGCTGCTCGCCTACCGGCCGGGACTTTCGCCGGCCGAGATCAAGGAGATTCTGCGCAATTCGATGAATCCCCTGCGCGGCGCGAAGGCGCCGAAACGGACCGGCGAGATCGACGTGATGCGCATGCTGGCGGCCGCCGACCGGCTCGGCTGAATCTTACATCCGCTCCGGCGCCGAAACGCCGATCAGCCGCAGCACATTGGCGATGACCGTCCGGACGGCGGCCAGCAGCGCAAGCCTTGCTCCGGTCTGCGCCGCGTCGTCCGTAATGACGCGCTCCGCCTTGTAGTAGCTGTGGAACTGCGAAGCGAGTTCATACACATAGCGGATGAGACGGTGGGGCGCATAGGCTTCCGCGGCATCCGCCACTTCTTGCGGCAGCTCGCCCAGCTTGCGCAGCAGCTCAAACTCCGCCTCGGCGGTCAGCCGTGTCAGGTCCGCCTTGTCGTGGTCGACGGCGATCCCCTGCTCCTCCGCCTGCCGGAAAATGCTGCATATCCGCGCATGGGCGTACTGCACATAATAGACCGGGTTGTCGTTCGACGTGGAGACGGCGAGATCCATGTCGAAGTCGAGATGCGAATCCATGCTGCGCATCGTGAAGAAATAGCGGATCGCGTCGACGCCGACCTCGTCCATCAAATCTTCCATCGTCACCGCCTTGCCGGTCCGCTTCGACATCTTCACCTTCTCGCCGTTCTGATACAGGCTGACCATCTGGGCGATCAGGACGACCAGCCTGTCCGGATCGTGTCCGAGGGCGGCCATCGCGGCCTTCATCCGCGGGATGTACCCGTGGTGGTCGGCGCCCCAGATGTTGATCAGCCGGTCGTATCCGCGGCGGAATTTGTCCCGGTGATAGGCGATGTCCGGCGTCAGGTAGGTGTAGGAACCGTCCTGCTTGACGAGGACGCGGTTCTTGTCGTCGCCGAACCGGGTCGACTCGAGCCAGACCGCGCCGTCTTCCTCATAGACCATGCCCCGCTCCCGCAGCGCCTCCACCGCGGCCTCGACCTGGCCGGTCTCGTACAGCGACGTCTCGCTGAACCAGTTGTCGAACTTGACGCGGAACCGCTCCAGATCGCGCCGGATTTTGTCCAGCTCGCGCGTCAGGCCGTACTCGCGGAAGAAGCGCAGCCGCTCGTCATCCGGCAGCGAGAGCAGCCGGTCGCCTTCCTTCTCCGCCAGCTCCTTCGCGAAGCCGATGATGTCCTCGCCGTAGTAGCCGTCCTCGGGCATCTCCGCTTCGAGGCCGAGCTGCTGGCGGTAGCGCGCCTCGATCGATTTCGCGAGGTTCGTGACCTGCGCGCCCGCGTCGTTGATGTAATACTCGCGCGTCACGTCATAGCCCGCGAAGTCCAGCACGTTGCACAGCGCGTCGCCGACCGCCGCGCCGCGCGCGTGGCCGAGATGAAGCGAACCGGTCGGGTTCGCGCTGACGAATTCGACCTGCACCTTCTGCCCGCGGCCGATATTCACCCGGCCGTAAGATTCGCCCGCCCGGAGCACTTCGCCGATGACCGGGTAGAGATAGCTTTTGTCCAGGCGGAAATTGATGAACCCGGGCCCCGCGATCTCGGCGGATTCGATCATGGCGGCGCCCCGGTCGAGATGTTCCAGAATCGCTTCCGCGATCTGGCGCGGATTCCGCTTCGCCAGCCTCGTGAGTTGCATCGCCGCGTTCGTCGCAAGATCACCGTGCGCCTTGTCCTTCGGCACCTCCACGACGAATGCCGGCAGCTCGTCGCGCGCCGCGATCCCGGCGGCGACCGCCGCATCCGCGATGGCGTCTTTCACCCGCTGATGGATGCGTTCCAATACATGATCACTCATGATTCATCTGCCTCCCGTATCGTTAGGTTGATGACGAATTCTCCGGCATCGGCGCCCCCCGCTTCCAGCCGGTAAGCCCAGCTCCACACCATCGGAAAGCTGCGGCCGTCCGCCTCGACGCGCAGCCGGCGCGTCCTCGTTCGGAGATCAAACCGGACGAGCGGCGTCCGGTAATAGCCTCCGGTCTCAACGCCCGGCTCGAACGTCTGGGCGCTCTCGACGTCCCCCGTGCGAACAAGCCGCAGCGTCCTGCCGTCCCAGCGCAGCGTCGAGCGGATCCGGCCGTCCTCTTCCGCATAACGGAGATACAGCGCGCCGGCCTTGGCGTAGAGCCTGCCGTCGAGCACCGACCGCGCGGTCTCGCCGCCGTCCTGCCGGCTTTCGAGCGCGATCTTCACGGGCAGTCCCTCAGCCGGAATCGCAGCCAGTACCATGTCTTGCACCTCCGCGCAAAGCTCAAGAAGCCCGATCATCACAAAACCCCCGTCCCATGAAAGAGACGGAGGTTTATCCGCGGTGCCACTCTTCTGGAAGACGCGCCTCATCGTTCCCGTCTCCGCACGCCATCGTGCTTGAGATCGGGACGGGCATCTTCCCCTTGAAGCGATAACGGCGTTCTGCCGGGTTCCCCTACGCGCGCCGACGTCATCCGGCGTCAGCGGTTCAGGGAACCAACTCGCGGGTGCGCTTCCTCCGCTGGGACCCGCCGGCTTCCACCGTCCCGGCTCGCTGCATGGGGCTTGATCAGCGGAGTACTCTCCCGGTCATCGTCGCTAACAGATTTCCACCATTATACTGTGCCTGCCGCCGGCTGCGCAAGAGCTGGGAGCGGATATCCATTGACCGCCGGGAATGCTAGTAGTACAATAAGCGATAACCAAGTGATTAAGTCGGATTTTGGCGACGAAACCCACACCAATCAGCAAAGAAGGGAACCAACATGTCCTCACACGTCATTGACATGGTCATGCTTCGCAATGTGTTCGGCACGCCCGAGATGCGCGCCGTCTGGTCGGACGAGAACCGGCTGCAGAAACATCTCGACGTCGAGGCGGCGCTCGCGCTCGCCGAGGCGGAACTCGGACTGATTCCCGCGGATGCGGCGAAGGTCATCGCCGAGAAGGCCAGGGTCGAACTGCTCGACCTGCAGGCGATCGCGGACGAAGTGCTGAAGGCGAAGCACTCCCTGATGCCGACGATCCGGGCGCTGCAGGCGCTCTGCGGGCCGGAGGCCGGGGAGTACGTTCATTTCGGCGCCACGACGCAGGACATCGTCGACACCGGCATGATGCTTCAATTGAAGGAAGCCCACGCGATCATCGTGCGCGATCTCTCCGCCGTCGCCCGGCAGCTCGCCCGGCTCGCCCGCGAATACCGTGACACGCCGATCGCCGGCCGGTCGCATGGCATGCAGGGGCTGCCGACGACGTTCGGCTTCAAGATCGCCGTCGTGCTGAGCGAAGTGCTCCGGCATCTCGACCGGCTGAAGGAAGCGGAAGCGCGCGTGTTCACCGGCGTCATCGGCGGCGCGGTCGGCACGTACGCGGCGTTCGGTCCGCTCGGCCCCGAAGTGGAGGCGCTCGCGCTCCGCAAGCTTGGGCTTCACGCGCCCGACATCTGCTGGCACTCCTCCCGCGACCGGCAGGCGGAATACATCGGCATCCTCGGCATGATCAGCGCCACGCTCGGCAAGCTGGGGAACGAATTCTACAACCTGATGCGCACCGAGATCGATGAGCTGGAAGAGCCGTTCACCTCGGGCAAGATCGGTTCCTCCACGATGCCGCACAAGCGCAATCCCGCGGCGTTCGAAGGCATCGCCAGCCTGGCGAAGCCGGTCCGCTACAACGTCGCGCTCGTACAAGAGGCAATGATCGTCGAGCACGAGCGGGATGCGATGTCTTGGCGGGGCGAATGGATCGCGCTGCCGGAGACGTGCATCTACCTCTCCGCCCAGCTCTCCTCGACGAAGGCGGTGCTCGAAGGGCTCGTCGTCAAGCCCGAAAACATGCGGCGCAACCTCGATCGGCTCGGCGGACTGCTGCTGTCCGAGCGCGTCATGTTCGCGCTGGCAGACCGCCTCGGCAAGCAAAGCGCGCACCATGTCATCTATGAGCTGTCCATGAAGGCGGTGGAGGAAAACACGCCGTTCAAGGACGTGCTGCTGGCGGACAAGCGGGTGGCCGAAGCGCTGGACGAGAAGACGCTGGAAGAGCTGCTCGACCCTGCCGCCTACCTCGGATCGGCGCCGCAGATCGTGGACCGGGTGCTGGCCCGTGCGGAACAGTCGCCGTGGCTCAGGGAAGACTGAAATGACAACCTATTCTAAAAAAGGAGGATGGTCGATATGCCGCTTCAAGCTTTGAAAGATTCGGCCGGAGCGCTCGCGCCGCATCTTGTCGCCATCCGACGCGAACTGCACATGCATCCGGAACTGTCGCTGGAAGAATTCGAGACGACCCGGCGCATCCGCGGCTGGCTGGAGGAAGCCGGCCTGAGCGTGCAGACGTTCGGCCTCAAGACCGGCCTGGTCGTCGACATCGAAGGCGCATCCCCCGGTCCGACGGTCGCCCTGCGCGCCGACATCGACGCGCTGCCCGTCACGGAAGAGACCGGCCTGCCCTTCGCGTCGTGCGAGCCGGGCAAAATGCATGCGTGCGGCCACGATTTCCATACCGCTTCGATGATCGGCGCGGCGCTGCTGCTTCACAAGCGGCGGGATCGATTGAAAGGCCGCGTGCGCATGCTTTTCCAGCCGGCTGAAGAGATCGCTGCAGGGGCCCGCGCGATGATCCGGGCCGGCGTGCTGGAAGGCGTCGACGCGATTCTCGGCATGCACAACAAGCCGGAGCTGCCGGTCGGGACCGTCGGCATCCGGACGGGCGCGCTGATGGCCAGCGTCGACCGCTTCGAGATCCGGGTGACGGGCAAGGGCGGCCACGGCGCGATCCCGGACGCCGCCGTCGATCCGATCGTCGCCGCCAGCGCCATCGTAGGCGCCCTGCAAACCATCGTGAGCCGGAACGTGAGCCCGCTGGAGAGCGCGGTCATCAGCGTCTGCCGGTTCCAATCGGGCGCGACGTGGAACGTCATTCCGGATTGCGCCGAACTTGAAGGAACCGTGCGCACCTTCAACGCCGACGTGCGCCGGCGCATCCCGGAACAGATCCGCCGGGTGGCGGAGGGCGTAGCCGCCGGTTACGGCGCGTCGGCCGAGCTGATCTGGACGGAAGGCCAGCACTTCGTCAACAACGATCCGGCGATGGCCGCCCTGATGACGCGGGCCGCCGAAGAGCTGGGCCTAACGGTGGTCGAGGCGCGGCCGACGACCGCCGGCGAAGACTTCTCCGTCTACCAGGAGCATGTCCCCGGATGTTTCATCTGGATGGGCACAAGCGGAACCGAGGAATGGCACCACCCGAAGTTCACGCTGAACGAGGATGCCTTGCCGGTCAGCGCCGTCCTGTTCGCACATGCGGCGGAACTTGCGCTTGAAACGTTGGCGTGACGGTTCATGCGTTGATTTTTTCCCATATGAACGAGAGATGAAGGTGACCCCGCATGTCTGACTTCACTTACCGGCTCGCCGTCAAGGAGGACGCTCCTGCGCTGCTCGATCTGACGCTCCGGGCCTACAAGCCGATCCGCGAGCTCGGCATCAACTTCGCGGCCGCCACCGCCGATCTGGCGCTGGTGGAAAGCAACATCCGCAACCACATGTGCTTTATTATGGAAGAAAGCGGGAAGCCGCTCGCGACGTTGACGCTGCGGATGCCCTGGGGGCCGCAGCCCGGACCGTTCGGCGTGCCGCACATCTGGTGGTTCGCGGTCGATCCCGACCTCGGACGCAAAGGAATCGGCTCCGCGATGCTCAGCTGGTGCGAGGAGACGATGGTCCGCGACACCCTGAAAAGTCCGGCCGTGTCGCTCGGCACCGCGAAGGAGCATCCGTGGCTCGGCGACATGTACGTGCGCAGGGGGTATGTGCCGATCATGGAGAAGGATCTGGGCAAAGGGCATACGACGATCTTCTACAAGAAGGAACTGCTTCCGGAAAGCGGGGAGACGGGCAGATGAGCGCGCCGATCTATGACGTCATGGTGGTCGGTGCGGGCTCGGCCGGCATGAGCGCCGGGTATCATCTTGCCCGGCGCGGCGCGCGCGTGCTGTTGATCGACGCCTTCGACCCGCCCCACCGGGAGGGCAGCCATCACGGCGAGACCCGGCTCATCCGCCACGCGTACAAGAAAGGCTCCGCCTATATCTCTCTCGCGCTCCGGGCGGACGAGCTGTGGCGGGAGCTGGAGCAGCTTGCGGGGACGACGCTGCTCGTCCGCTCCGGCGTGATCAACATCGCCGATCCGGAGCATTACAGCTTCGGCAGCCGCCCGGATGACGCCCGGGCGTTCGGCGTCTCCGTGGAAATGCTCGATGGGGCCGAGATGCGCAGAAGATGGCCTGGACTTGACCTGCCCGACCATTTCATCGGGATGTACGAGCCGGAAGCGGGCTATCTGTTCAGCGAGCGTGCGATCGCCGCTTATCGCGGGCTGGCGGAGGCGGCGGGCGCGAAGCTCGTGACGAACACGCCGGTGCTGCGCGTGACGGCGGATCAGGCCGGTGTCGCCGCGGAGACCGCCGAGGGCGTCTTCCGCGCGGAGAAGGCGCTGCTCAGCGCCGGCGCATGGTTCGAACAATTGGAGCCGTTCGTCCGCTTCCCCTTGCGGCCGCTGCGCATCCCGGTCGGCTGGTTCGGGACGGAATCGGCCGAATACCGCGCCGGCGAGTTTCCCGGCTTCACGCTGCATACCGCGGAAGGCGGGTTTTACGGTTTCCCCGACTTGGGCGGCGGCCTGAAGATCGGCAAGCACGACGGCGGCCGGGACTGGCGGCCCGGCGAGCCGCTGCATCCGTTCGGGCATTACGAGACGGACGAGCAGTCGCTGCGTCAGGTCGTGCAGAAGTATATGCCGCGGGCGGCGGGGCCGCTGCTGCAAAGCTCCGTCTGCAAGTACGAGTTTACGCCGGATGAAGATTTCGTGATCGACCGGCATCCGCAGCATCCGAACGTGCTCGTCATCGGCGGCTTGTCCGGCCACGGGTTCAAATTCGCCAGCGCGCTCGGCGAGATCGCCGCGGAACTGCTGCTGAACGGCTCGACCCGCTTCGATCTCGGCGCCTTCTCGCTGTCCCGGTTCATATAATTCATAGGATTTGGAAAGGAAAAGGGCTTGCCTTCCAGGCGGGCCCTTTTTCATGCGCACAAACATGTTGCCAGAACGGGTTGATTTGTGAAAAAATGGTGAACAAAACAGAGAAAAAACGAAAAGGGGGTTGACGGTATGGAACGGGTGCCTTTTTTCGGCTCCGAAACGGCTCCTTTCACGTTCTATTCGCCGTCTCATTGGGTGTCTCTTGTCATCATCGCGGCGGTAAGCGCATTCACCCTCGGCTGGCGCGGTCTGCGGGAGCGCCCGCGTCTCGCGGACGTCATTCGCCACGCGCTGGCCGCGATGCTGCTGCTGCTCGACATTGCGCTCCATATCTGGTATTTCGTTGCCGACCAGTGGGATCCGGCCTACACCCTGCCCTTGCATCTGTGCAGCCTGACGCTGATCCTGTCCTTCATCATGCTCTGGACCCGAAGCTATCGCCTGTTTGAATTCAACTACTTTGCCGGCATCGGCGGGGCGCTGCAGGCGCTGCTGACGCCCGCCGCCATTCTGTCGGGGTATCCGCACTTCACCTTCTTCTATTTCTTCATCGCCCATGGCGGCATCATCGTCTCCAGCCTGTTCATGATCGCCGCGTACGGCTTCCGGCCGACATGGTCTTCCATCTGGCGCACCATGCTCTGGCTCAACATCCTGCTCATCCCCATCGGCATCGTCAATGCCATAACCGGCGGCAACTACATGTTCATCGCCCGCAAGCCGGACGACCCGTCGCTGCTCGACCTGCTCGGCCCCTGGCCGTGGTACATTCTGTCGCTGGAAGGCGTCGCGCTGGCCATGTGCGTGATCCTGTACCTGCCCTTCGCCCTTCGGCCGAGGCGTTGAGTTGCGCCGCAAAGACGGCCGCAGCTCCGCTGCCAACCGACTCCCGCACGCATGCTCGTATGCGGGGGCTTTTTTTTCGCGTTCCACTAGCGCGGGCACCGTTGACAGAACAGGTTTATTGCGATAGACTCTTCGTTAGGTCGATTACGATAAACCTGCAGAAAGGCGATGGCTGCGATGGAACCGCCCAAATTGTTTGAGGCCGAATACAAGTTTGCGTGCCTGGTCTGGGATCACGAACCGATCAATTCGACGGATCTGGTGAGATTGAGCCGGGAGCAGCTCGGTTGGAAGAAATCGACGACTTATACCGTGCTGCGAAAGCTGTGCAGCAGAGGGATTCTGAAAAATGAGAATGCGACGGTCACAGCCCTTGTGAAGAAAGCCGATGTGCAGCAATACGAGAGCCGGGCGGTCGTCGACAAAACTTTCGATGGATCGCTCCCGCAGTTTCTGACTGCTTTCCTCGGCGGCAAGAAACTGACCCGGCAGGAAGCCGAGGCGTTGAAACGGATCATTGAGGAGGCGGCGGAGTGACGAACCTGTTTTTCACCGTTGTCAATATGAGCATTGCCGCCGGGTTCACGGCGCTCGTGGTGATCGCGGCAAGACTGGCGCTGCGGCGCGCTCCCGCCGTGCTGTCCTATCTGCTGTGGATTGCCGTTGCCGTCCGGCTCGTCATACCGGTTCGTCTTGCGTCGCCGCTTAGCATCATGCGGCCGATTGAGCCTCTCGCCGCGGAAGATTCGGGCTTCATGACCTTCGTGTCCCCTGAACTGAAAACGACAGCGATGGATGCCGGCATGCGGGGGATCGAGCGCATGGCGGAGACGATGATGCCCGCCGCGAAAGTGCCGGGCGTGGACATGCTGGACATGCTCATCCGGCTCGGCGGCATCATCTGGATCATCGGCGTCATCGTTCTCCTGGCCAGAAGCGCCGTGAACTATTGGAACGTTCGAAACAGCATTCGGACAGCCGTCCGCATCCGCGATCATATTTACGAGTCAGACCGGATTGACACGCCGTTCGTCTTCGGCCTGCTCAAGCCGAAAATCTACGTTCCGACAGGCCTGAGCGAACAGGAGCTGACGTACGTCCTTCTGCATGAGCAGACCCATATCGACCGGCGGGATTATGTGATCAAACCGCTGGCCTATATCATGGTAATCATCCACTGGTTCAATCCGCTGATCTGGCTGTCTTATGCGCTGATGAGCAAAGATATGGAAATGTCCTGCGACGAGAAGGTATTGGACAAGACGGGCGGCCGTCACAAGCGGCCATACGCTGCCGCATTGTTGTCGTGTGCCGTCCGCAGTTCCGGGCTTCGCGCCGGGTCTTCTCCGGCTTTTGGCGAAAACCAGGTGAAGGCGAGAATTCGCAACATTCTCGCGTACCGGAAACCATCCGCCCGGGTGATCGCCGGGTACATGCTGGCCATCGCCGTCCTGATTGCGGCGTGCTCGACAAACCCGAAGATGGCGCAGCCGGTGCCGCACACCGACCGGCAGACGTTCTATTCCGGTTACAACCTGACCGAGTTGATGAACAACAAGACGTTGTACGTGGGCCATGCCGGCAAAGTCGGCGGTCTCATCCACGGCATGCCCGAACCGGAAGGCTTGGACTGGAACGGCATCGAGCTGCAGACAACCGAACCGCCTTACGGCGTGATCATCCGTTACCAAATGAATGCAGCTGCCGATCAGGCAGAGACAGGAGACGCCGCCTACGAGACATTCTGCCGCAACGCCGTTCTGCTCTTCAGCCTGATCGACAACGTCGACCGCATCAGTCTTTCGATCGGCGATCAGACGAACCCGGACGGCAGCGCCTCGTACAGCATGACGGTCACGCGGGAACAGGCCGAAGCTTGGCTCGGCGGCGATGTCCGGCCTTACAGCGCGGACGCATCCGGCCTGCAACGGCTGATTGACCAAGTCAACCGCCTGTCCTTCGATTTCTCGCAGTCATAAGAAAAGCCCCAACCCGTCAAGGTTGGAGCCGTGTGAAAGTCCCGGCCGGTGTGCCGGGACTTTCGCTTATGCACCGGTCCGTCATCCTTCGCCGAGCAGACCGATGAAAGGCCTCACATCCCGCGCCTCATCCAGGCGCAGCACCTGTTCCCGTATGGCCGCCGCGTTCGGACCGGTCACGACTTCTTCGAACTTGCGCTCAAGCTCCGCCTCCGTGACCGGATTGCCGGGGGAGCCCTTCGGGCGGTCGCCGACGGCGGTCACCGTCCCGCCGTCCGTGAGCGTCACCGTGATGCGCGTGTACCTCACGCCCGTTGGCTCGTCCATTACGTTCGTGCGCCGCATCCGGTCCATGTAGGCCCGGATCTCGCCGTCGATCGGCACCCGCTGGAAGTCGCCGGCGCGGATGCCCCGGCCGCTCAGGATCAGCGCGGCGATATACTCGATGCTGAAGCGGCCCTCTTCGCCGTTCAAGGGGCGTTGATGGATGAGCGCCGCATCGCTCCGCCCGGTGAAGGCGATCTCGATCGCTTCGATCCGGTCGAGCGGAATCCGGCCGAGCTGCTCGGCCGCGTGCCAGCCGAAATACGCCGCAGAGCAGAACGGGTACAGCTTGTGCCACAGGCCGGGGCTGACGATCCGCGGGACGGCGTCCTCGCGCAGCAGTTCGGCGCGCGCCCGCTCTTCGCCCTGGCCGAACACGGCGAAATAGCCGAGCCGGCCGTCCAGGCTGGCGCGGCTTCCCTGCACGTCCGCTTCCGCGAGCAGCAGCGACCGGATCCCTGCGGCCGCGGCCAGCCCGGCATGGAGCGGCTTCGTCTCCGTGCCGAAGTGGACGCGCAGTCCGCCGGCCTGCGTCGCGGCGAGCCCGAGCGCCAGCGCGGCCCGCTCCGCCGGCCAGTCCAGATAATGCGCGCCGGCGATCGCCGCCGCCAACGCGCCCGCCGTCGCCGTGTTGTGAAACCCGCGCTCATAATGTTCATTCGACAGCGCCAGCGCGATGCGCGCCATCGCTTCAACGCCGACGATATACGCTTCGAGGAAACGCCGGCCGTCGCCGCCGCGGTCGCCGAGCGCGATGAGCGCCGGCAGAATGACGGTGCTCGGATGGCCGCGCACCTCCGCATGCACATCATCATAATCGAGCGCATGGCCCATGAAGCCGTTGATGAGCGCCGACTGCCCGCGATTGACGCGGCACCCGTGGAACAGCACCGGCGCAAGCGGCCGGCCGCCTTCCTCGTCCGCCGCCCGGATCAGCTTCATAACGCCGGCATCCGCCCTCCCGGCGAAGGCGGATGCGATGTAATCCAATATGCCGTACTTCGCTTTCTCCAGACTCTCCCCGGAGAAAGGCATGCGCCACAGCTTGTCCAGGAACGCCAACGTCAGACTGTCCGCCATCGTCACCGCTTCCTGTTCGCGTGGAATGTCCGCAGGAACTGCTTCGTCCGCTCTTTCCGCGGGTTATCGAGCAGCTCGGCCGGCGGGCCCTGCTCCACGATGTTGCCGTCCGCCATGAAAATGACGTGATCGGACACATCCCGGGCGAAATCCATCTCGTGCGTCACGATGATCATCGTCGTATCCATCTCGGCAATCTTCTTGATCGTCTGCAGCACTTCCGACACGAGCTCCGGGTCGAGGGAAGACGTCGGCTCGTCCAGCAGGATGGCGTGGGGCCTGAGCGCGAGCGCCCGGGCGATGCTGACGCGCTGCTGCTGGCCGCCGGAGAGCGTGGCGGGATAGTTGTCCCGCTTGTCTTCCAGGCCGACCTGCCGGAGCAGCTCCATGCCGAGCTCCTCCGCCTGCTTCTTCGGCATCTTCTTCACGACGATGAGCGATTCCGTCACATTCTGCAGAGCGGTCTTGTTCTTGAACAGATTGTAATTCTGGAAGACCATCGCGGTCTGCAGGCGAAGCTGCCGGATTTCCTTGTTCGTGCACTTCTCGGCGTCAACCCGCACGCCGCCGATCTCGATCACGCCGGCTTCCGGCCGCTCCAGGAAGTTCAGGCAGCGGATGAGCGTCGATTTCCCCGATCCGGACGGACCGATGATCGACAGCACTTCGCCGTCCTTCACCTCGAAGTCGATGCCGTTCAGCACGACGAGGTCGCCGAATCGTTTCTTGAGGTTTGTCACTTTGATCATGGCCAATCAACCTTCATGTCCGATATGGGCGATCCAGATAGTTCTCAAGCTTCTGCTGCAGATACGTATAGACGATGATCAGCAGCCAGTAGATCAAGGCGACCGCCAGATAGGCTTCGAAGAACCGGAACGATTCGGCGGCCTGCATCTTCGCTTCGGCGAAAATCTCGACCACCCCGAGCGTGAACGCCAGGGACGTCTCTTTGATCAGGCTGATGAAAATGTTGCCGGTGCCGGGCAGCGCGTTGCGCGCCGCCTGGGGCAGAATGATCCGCCGGTACGCCTGAAGCTTCGTCATGCCGCCGGTGATGCATGCTTCCATCTGCCCTTTGTCCACCGAGAGGAACGCCGCCCGGAAAATCTCGGCCAGAAACGCCGCCTGCTTGAATCCGAATCCGATAACGGCCGCCGTTACGGCATCCATTTTGGTGAATACCGGGAACAGCTGCGGCAGGCCGTAGTAGATCAGGAACAGCTGCACCAGCATCGGAATGGCGCGGAAGAAAGAAATATAGACGGCCGCTCCCGAACTGAGCAGCCGGTTCCTGCTGTTGCGGGCGAGAGCCAGCACCAGCCCGACCGCGATCGCCAGAATCATGGCGAGCACCGCCATGAGCAGCGTGATCGGGATGTACTGAATGATCCTCGGCAATATTTCAATGATGTAGGATGGATCGAAATTCACGTCTATCGCCCGCTCCCATGCGCTTTCGCGCGGTTCAGATTACTCGCTCTTCGTCGTGACGTCCTCACCGTAGAAATACTTCTCGGAGAGCTTCTTCAGCGTGCCGTCCTCCCGAAGCTTCTCGATTTCGGCGTTGAACTGCTCGATCAGCTTCTGGTTCTTCTCGCTCTTCACGAACGGGAACGCGACATCCTCATAGTGGAACGGTTCGCCGACGAACTTGAGCGGCAGGTTGTTCTTGTTGATCTCGGCGATCAGATTCGCCTTGGATTGCACATAGCCGTCGACGCGCTTGTTCAGGACATCGTTCTGCGCGCCGTCGCGGTTCTCGTACGTCCGGACATTGATCTCGGGATCGTAGTTCTGCAGGTTCTTCACGTTCTGCGAACCGAGCACGCCGGCGACCGTCTTGCCCTTCAGGTCCTCCAGCGTGTTGATGTCCGTGTTGTCCACGTGTGTCACGATCGCCACGCCGGCGTACGAGTAAGGCACGGTGAAGTCAAACTTCTGCTTCCGCTCCTCCGTCACCGCCACGACGTTGGCGACCGTGTCGATCTTGCCGGTCTCGAGCTGGCCCATCAGGCCGGAGAAATCGGTGTTAACCCATTCTACCGTATAGCCGAGATTGGCGGCAATGGTTTCGAGGACTTCGACGTCAAAACCGACCAGCTTGTCCCCGTCCTTGTAGCTGTTCGGGAACGACTGGCCCGTCGAGCCCGCGCGGAGCACTTTCTTGTCGTCATCGCCGCCGGACTTGCCGGAAGAGCAGGCTGCAGCCAATACGCTGAACAGCAGCACGACGGCCAAAGTGAAGTACAGCTTTTTCATGGTGTGGTTACCCCTTTTGTTGAAAATTGTCGAATTTCCGACCGTATTAAGCTTACGATTTCCGATTGGTTTAGTCAAATTAAATTTTTCCCCGGAGATCAATTTTTTTTGATGAAAAAGACCCTGCCCGCGTCGCCGCGGCAGAGCCGGATGACTCCTGGTTCAACCGTTGATCCGTTGCTTGTTCTCGTAAGCCAGCGACACCAGCGCCACATAGAACGGCTGAATATTGAATTTTTTGCTGAACTCGAACCGGTAGCTTGCCGTCTGCAAGTTGTTCGCTTTGTAATACGGAGAGGTGATGTAATGGATCGTCAGCTCGCTGTCGTCGAACCCGGTGCCGGCCGTTTCCATCGTGACATCGTAGATCGAATCCAGGTCGATGGAGACGACGCGCGTCTTCTTCCCGGTCACGCCTTGATGGTCGAACAGGATGAGCCGCTTGTCCGTCAAGATGAACGTGTCGCGTACCAGCCGGAACCCGGTCTGGACGGTCTCCCCGGGCATCAGGTATGCGCCGTACTGCTGCTACAGTTCCCGGGGTGAAACCTCGGTATAGTTGCCGAACAACCCGCTGAACAGCGACACGGCGATCCCTCCTTATGATCTGTCCGCACCGCGAATAACATGTAATCGATTGTAGTTCAATATTCTATCACTTTTGCGTCAAATTGTGGAATGTTCAAACCCCGGAGGAATATCTTCCTCCGGGGCCCGCATGAGCCGATATCGATCTTCTGCCGTGCTTATTTCACGAAACCGAGCAGCATCTCCCGCACGATCTTCGAAGCGGCGATTTGCGTCTGCTCCGTCGGATCGTAGGCGGGCGCCACTTCCACCAGGTCGCAGCCGACGACCCGCGCGTCGGAGCGCGCGATCGCATGCACGGCATCCAGCAGCTCCTTCGACGTGATGCCGCCCGCTTCGGCCGTGCCGGTGCCGGGCGCGCAGGACGGATCGAGCACGTCGATGTCGATCGTCACGTACACGGGCCGGCCCGCCAGCTCGGGCAGCGCGCGCTTCAGCGGCTCCAGCACTTCGAACGGATGGAAGTTCACGTTCTCCCGTCCGTACGCCCACTCCTCGCGCGAGCCGGAGCGGATGCCGAACTGGTACACGTTCTTCCCGCCGATGAGCTCCGCCGTTTTACGGATCGGCGTCGAGTGTGACAGCGGCTCGCCTTCGTACTGCTCGCGCAGGTCCGCGTGCGCGTCGATATGGATGACCGCAAGATCCGGATACTTCGCGTACACTTCGCGGATGATCGGCCACGAGACGAGGTGCTCGCCGCCGAGGCCGACCGGCAGCTTGCCGTCCGCCAGCACGCCCCTCACGAATTCGCCGATCATCTCCAGGCTGCGCGCCGCGTTGCCGAACGGCAGCAGCAGATCCCCCGCGTCGAAATAGACGATGTCTTCGAGGCTGCGGTCCAGATACGGGCTGTACTCCTCCAGCCCGACCGACGCCTCGCGGATGCGCGGCGGGCCGAAGCGCGAGCCCGGACGGAACGAGACGGTGAAGTCCATCGGCATGCCATAGATGACCGCCTTCGCCGCCTCGTAATCTTCGGAGCTCAGAATGAACACGTTGCCGGAATATTTTTGATCCAGCTTCACACCGGTTTTCCCCTTTCCATCAAGAACGCCGCCCCGAAGCGGGACGGCCGTCCGAACGCTCGCATTTCGCTTATTTCACCAGATCCTCGACGAACTTCGGCAGCACGAACGCCGCCTTGTGCAGCCGGGGCGAGTAATATTTCGTATCGATCTCGGGTATCGCCGATTCGTCCACCTCAAGCGGGTCGTATTTCTTGCTGCCCAGCGTGAACGTCCACAGCCCGCTCGGATAGGTCGGCACGTTCGCCCAGTAGGTGCGCACGATCGGGAACACCGCCTTGACGTCGCGGTTCACGTTGCGGATGAGATCCGCCTTGAACCACGGATTGTCCGTCTGCGCGACGAACATGCCGTCTTCCTTCAGCGCGTCGTAGATGCCCTGGTAGAACCCGCGCGTGAAGAGCTGCACCGCCGGCCCGACCGGCTCGGTCGAATCGACCATGATGACGTCGTACGTGTTCTTGTGATCGTGGATGTGCATGAATCCGTCGTTCACGATCACCTCGACGCGGGGATCGTCCAGCCCGGACGCGATTTGCGGCAGGTAACGCTTCGAATACTCGATTACCTTGCCGTCAATGTCGACCAGAACGGCCCGCTTCACTTTCGGATGTTTCAGAATTTCGCGGATGACGCCGCCGTCGCCTCCGCCGACCACCAGCACATGCTCCGGATTCGGATGCGTGAACAGCGCCGGGTGCGCCACCATTTCGTGGTACACGAACTCGTCTTTGTCCGTGGTCATCACCATGCCGTCGAGGAGCAGCATCGTGCCCCATTCCTCGGTCTCCACCATGGCGAGATCCTGGAAGTCCGTCTGTTCGCGGACATACGTTTCCTTCAGCTTCATCGTGATGCCGTAATGGTCAGTCTGTTTCTCCGTAAACCATATCTCCGTCACGAGGACGATCCCTTCTTCCTGTAGGATTTCAACCTGTATTATAGAGTTTCAATGGGAAAAAGCAACATGCTCCCCGCCCCGCTTCAAAATGTTTTTTCTTCCGGGAATGCCGACCGCCTCCAAACCCGCATGAATAACGCCGTCTTTCGATTTCCATACTAAGGAACATGAAAGATTGCGAGCGGAAAGGACGGTGGCGAACATGGCGGATCAGTCGAACAACCGCCCGCAGACCGCGGAAGAGCGCGAGAAACAGAAGAAACGGCTGCTCCGGGCCGAGCGGCGCGTGATCCGGCGTGCCCGCCTCCGCGTCTGGGCCGCGGTCTTCGCCTTCCTCCTGCTGCTCGCCGCCGGCGGGCTGATCGCCGGCTGGATCTGGCTGAGCACGCAGTCGCTGCCCGCCGCGTTCATCAGCCAGACTTCGTATATCTACGACAGCCGGGGAGGCGTCATCGACACGCTTCACGCCGGCGGATACCGGCATTCCGTCGAACTGTCGGAAATTTCGCCGTACCTCGTGCAGGCGACGCTCGCCATCGAAGACCGCCGCTTCTTCGAGCACCACGGCATCGATCTGCGCGGACTTGCCCGCGCTGCCCTCGTCAACCTGCGCAGCCTGTCGGCGAAGCAGGGCGCGAGCACGCTGACGCAGCAGCTGGCGCGCAACCTCTGGCTGTCCCACGAGCGGACCTGGTCCCGGAAACTGCAGGAAGCCGTTTACGCGGCGCAGCTTGAAATGAAATACGACAAGACGGAAATTTTGACGATGTATCTGAACCAGATCTACTACGGCCACGGCGCCTACGGCGTCGAAGCCGCCGCGGAGCGCTACTTCGGCAAGCACGCTTCCGAACTGTCGCTCGCGGAGAGCGCCATGCTGGCCGGCGTGCCCAAGGGGCCGCGGTATTACTCGCCTTACCGGGACATGAAGAACGCGAAGGACCGGCAGCGCCTCGTGCTGAACGCCATGGTGGAACAGGGCGTCATCACGCGGGAGGAAGCCGACGCCGCGTTCCGCGAGCCGCTGAACTTCCGTCCGCTCGAATCGGATGCGGACGACGGATACGCGCCGTATTTCCGCGATTACGTCCGGATGGTCGCCGTCGAACAGCTCGGCATCGACGAGCGGCTGATTGCCGAAGGCGGCGTCCGCATCTACACGACGCTCGACCCCGACATCCAGACAGCCGCCGAAGAAGCGGTGAAGAACGGCATTCCGGCGGGCTCCGAACAGCAGGCGGCGCTCATCGCGATCGATCCGCGAAACGGCCATATCAAGGCGATGGTCGGCGGCCGCGACTACAACACGAACCAATACAACCGCGTCTTCGCGACGACGCGCCAGCCGGGGTCCTCCTTCAAGCCGTTCGTCTACCTGACGGCGCTCGAGAACGGCATGACCCCGGTCACCCGCTTCCGGAGCGAACCGACCGTCTTCACGTACGACGAAGGCCGCAAGACGTACGAGCCGCGCAACCATAACGATCATTATGTCATGGACGAGATCGACATGCGGACGGCGATCGCAAGTTCGGACAATATCTATGCCGTCCACACGATTATGGCGGTCGGGCCGGAGAACGTCGTGGCGACGGCCCGCCGCTTCGGCATCGACAGCCCGATGCAGCCGGTGCCTTCGCTGGCGCTCGGCACGTTCCCCGTCAGCCCGTTCGAGATGGCGTCCGCGTTCGGCGCGCTGGCCGCCGGCGGCGTCCGGCACGAGCCGGTCGCGATCCTACGGGTCGAGGATCGTGCGGGCCGCGTGCTGTATGAGGCGAAACCGTCGCCCAAGCAGGCGGCGTCGCCCGCGCATGCGTATGTCATGACGCGGCTGCTCGAGAGCGTGTTCGAGCCGGGCGGCACGGCGCACCGCGTGTCGGCCGCCATCAAGCGCCCGGTGGCCGGCAAGACCGGCACGACCGCCTACGACGCCTGGCTCGTCGGCTACACGCCGGAGCTGTCGGCCGCCGTCTGGGTCGGCTACGACAAGGCGCGCACGATCACGCAGGCCGAGGCGCATCGCGCGGCGCCGATCTTCGCCGACTTCATCGAGCGGGCGCTCGCCGGCGTGCCGCCGAAGATGTTCCCGATGCCGGACGGCGTCGTGACAGTGTACATCGATCCCGAAACCGGCAAACTCGCGGGCGAAGCGTGTCCGCATCGGCGGACGGAAACGTTCATTGCGGGTACCGAGCCGGTCGAGTATTGCGACGCGCATGACGAATCGGGCGGCGAGGAGCCGGACTCCCCCCGGGCGGACCAGGAAATCCGCCGCTCCTGGTGGGAAGATTTGAAGCGCTGGTGGCTCGGATAGCGAGAAGGAGGAATATGCGGGAGCTTGTCGAAGTAAACCTCTTCGATGAGGTGATTGAAATCGCAAGGGAACGCAAGTTTACGACCGACGACCTGTTCCGGGAGACCGGGCACGTGCTGCTTGCGCAGGGCTACGAAGGCTTCACCTTCAGTATCCTGGCCGAACGTCTGCAGATCTCAAGAGGCGCGCTGTACAAGTACTATGACAACAAGGACGAGCTCATCTCCGATTTCATGATCCACGAGATGAACCGTTTTCTGGCCGAGCTGCGGGAAATCGAAAACTATCCGGACTTCGAATCCCGGTTCCGGTATCTGCTTGATCTCATCTTCAAGCGGAGGACGATCCATCAGCTGATTAACAGCGTCCAGCAGATTCCGAGGTCCGCGAACGCGAAAGTGAAAGCGAACCTTGCGCGGCTGGACCAGCTCCACCTGGACATGTACGCGCGCCTCGGCTCGTTCATCGGGCAGGGACGGCGGGAAGGAAAACTGCGTTCCCATCTGCCCGACGGGCTGGTGCTCGGCTTTATTTTTCAGTCCATCATGATCCCCAATCATTCGGGCATTCCGTATGAGGAATGGGTGGCGGCCATCGAGGACATCATCCGGCACGGCATCATGGCCTGATTGACAGCGATGCTGCACAAGGCCATAATAAGAGAATGGCAAGCGAAGTTGCGCTTTGCATTCTTTTTTTGCCGAAAGTGACACAAGTGTCACTTTAAGCAAATCACGATTACGGAAACAGGAGGACCCGTACATGAAATCGTTGCTGCTTCGCATAACGGACTTCGTGTCCACGAAGAGGGGGATGCGGATTACGCTCGGCGTGTGGCTTGCCGTCACGCTGCTGCTCGGCGGGCTGGCGCCGAGCGCCAAGGAATACGAGGTGACGAGCATCGACTCGCTCCCGGAAGACGCGCAATCCGTCATCGCTCAGAACAAGCTGGACCAATACTTCGAATCGTCCGACGGGCTGCCCGCCATTCTGGTGTTCCATGCGAAAGAAGGCGAAGCCGACCTGGAGGCGCTGAAGCCGTTCTTCGAGCAGGCGCCGGAGACGGAAGGTCTGAAGTCGATCGTTCCGCTCCCGTCGCTCCCGCCGCAGGCCGTGCAATCCTTCCGGTCGGAGGACGGCAGCACCGTCATCGTTCCGATCATTTTCGAATCCTCGATGGAGACGAAGGAACTGCGCACCGCGCTGGAACATCTGGAAAGTCTGGCCGAGCCGGCTGCCGGCATGGAATTTTACGTCACCGGCCCCGCGGGCATTGCGGTGGACAGCCTCAATCTGTTCTCGCGCGCCGATGTCGTCTTGATCCTGTCCACCGTGGGACTCATTCTCGTCCTGCTGGTCGTCATTTACCGGTCGCCGCTGCTCGCCCTTATCCCGCTGCTGGCCTCCGCCTTCGTATATGAAGCGGTGAACCAGACATTGGGCCTGATGGGCGCCGCGGGCCTTGTCATGAGCAACCAGTCGCTGTCGATCATGACGATCCTGCTGTTCGCGGCGGTCACCGACTACTCGCTGTTCGTGTTCTCGCGCTATCGCGACGAGCTCAAGCATCATGAGAACAAGTACGAGGCGATGAAGCACGCCATGCGGGGAACCGGGGTGCCGGTATTCTTCGCGGGCGGCACCGTGCTCGCCGCAATGCTGATGCTGTTCTTCGCCGAATACGGCGACTATCGCAATTTCGCGCCGATCTTCGGCACGACGATGGCGATCATTATGATCGCGTCCGTAACGCTCGTGCCGGCGCTGTTCACGCTGTTCGGCCGCAAATCGTTCTGGCCGCTCATTCCGAAGGTCGGCGATCCGGACCATTCGGATTCCTCGCTGTGGAGCCGTGCGGGACGCCTGACGGCGAAGAAGCCGGCCGCCACCGCGATCGCCGCCGGCGTCCTGCTGATCGCGTCGGCGCTGGGCGTGCTGAACATCCGCTACGAATACGATCTGATGAAGTCGTTCCCGTCGGACATGCCTTCCCGCGCGGGGTATGAGATCGTGGCGGATAAATTCGAAAGCGGGCTCGTGGCGGAGACGACCGTCATCGTCGAAGCGGAGCAGCCGCTCACCGACGAACAGAAGGAGCGGTTCGCCGCCTCCCTCGAAGCGCAGCCGCTCGTCAGCCAGGTGCGCGAGAACGGCGCCGCGGAGGAGGGCCGCATCGCGCAGTTCAGCCTGACGTACGGCGAGAACCCGTACGCGGAAGAGACGATGGACGCGCTCGAAACCCTGATCGCGGACGCCGACCATCTGCTGGCGGAGAGCGGCATCGAAGGCAGCGCGTATTTCGCCGGAGAGACGGCCTCCAGCATCGACGACCGCGCCGTGAACCGCTCCGATATCGTCCGCATCGTCATCCTCGAGACGGCGCTCATCCTGGCGCTGCTCATCTACCTGACGCGCTCGGTGAAGATGCCGCTCTACATGATGGCGACGATCCTGATCTCGTACGTGTCCGCGCTCGGGCTCGGCCTGTTCCTGACCGACCTCTTGTTCGGCATCGACACGTACAGCACGCGGATCCCGGTGTACGCCTTCGTCTTCCTGGTGGCGCTCGGGATCGACTACAACATCATCCTCGTGTCGCGGTTCCAGGAGGAACGGCGGCGCCATCCGGTGCGGAAGGCGGTGGAAATCGCCGTTGCGAAGACCGGCGGCGTCATCTCCTCGGCCGGCCTCATTCTCGCGGCGACATTCGCCGTCCTGATGACGCAGCCGGTGCAGGTGCTGTCCGTCTTCGGCTTCATTACCGCCGTGGGCATTCTGCTCGACACGTTCCTCATCCGGGGATTCCTGCTGCCGTCACTGATCGTGCTGTTCGAGAAGGACAAATAAGAAGAGGCCGACCGGGAACTGTTGCCCCGGTCGGCCTCCTTTCAATATCGTGCAATAATGCACCCTGTCCGAAACGACACCGCTGCCAGTCACACATCCAGCGCCTGCTTGAGCTCCTCCGGCGAACGCTCCCACCATTCCGCGTTGTGGCGGATCAGCAGGTCTTTCAGCGCCTTTTTCTCCTCCGCCGACAATTCGTCCAGCATGAACCTGCGCTTGATCGCGTAATCCAGCCGGTTCACGTGGTCGGCGAGAATCTTCCACCCGCGCCGCGCTTCCGAATCGATCAGCATCTCGCAGGCGGTCGCGCCCGCGTAGTACGCTCCCTCACCGCTCCGGTCGACCGCGACCCAGACGACCCACACCTTCCGGCCGTTCGGCACATCTTCCTTGTTCGGGCTGAACTTGATGCCGCGTTCCACCCTGCTCTTCGCATGCATGGCGCCGATGTCGATATAGGCTTCGCCGCCGTCGATGATGACGGAGGACACATCGTTCAGATTGATGCTCCCCGCGCCGAATCCTTTATGCGTCTGCGTGCTGACGACATTGAACGCCAGCGTGCGCTTCTTCTGCGAACCGCTGTCTTGCTGTTCCACGAAAAATGTCCCCGCCTTCCTTGCTGGGTTTGTCAATCATTTTAGCTAATAATCCGCCCGTAGCCAACATATACATGCCGTAGATGCTTGTCAACGGGAGGTAATCGGTCCATGCAGCTCAACGCCCGCACCCGAATCGCCCTGATCGCGGCGGCTGCCGTGCTCGCGCTCGCTTTGTTCGGACAAGAGTTCCGCACCGCCTGGCTCTCCCAATATACGTACGCGTCGGCCATCTCATCCGGCGATCCCAAGACTGCGAAGCCGGCTCCCGGGGCAGCGGCCGCGCCGCCTTCGGCTTCCGCTCCGGAGACGGTGCAGAGACCGAAGCCGGCCGCGCTCGCGAGGCGCGTCGTCGAGTATCACATCGACGTCCGGCTGGACGCCGAGGCGAAGACGCTGCATGGCGAGCAGACCGTCACATGGACCAACCCCGGCGCGAAAACGGTATCCGAACTTTATTTTCACCTGTATCCGAACGCCTTCGAGAGCCCGCAGACCACGTTCATGCGCGAGTCCGGCGGCCGGCTCCGGAACGACCGGGCGGTGCCGGAGAGCGTCGGCGGCATCACGCTCCGCTCCATCATCGCCGAGGACGGCGAGAACCTGCTGCCCCGGCTGCAGTACGTCAGCCCGGACGACGGCAACCCGAACGACCGGACGCTGGCGAGACTGCGCCTTTCGCAGCCGGTGCCGCCCGGCGGCAGCGTGACGCTGCGCATGCAGTTCGACGTGAAGCTGCCGCGCGTGTTCGCCCGCATGGGCTATGCCGGTGATTTCGTCATGGCCGGCCAATGGTTTCCGAAGATCGCCGTCTACGAGACGAAGGGGACGCGCGGCCGGAAACAGGAAGGCTGGAACGCGCACCAGTATCACGGCAATTCCGAGTTCTACAGCGACTTCGGCATCTTCAGCGTCAAGATCCGCGTGCCGGAGAACTACAAGACGGCGGCCACCGGATTCCTCGCGGAAACGCCGAAGATCGAAAGCGGCATGAAAACGTACCATTACTACGCCGACGATGTGCACGATTTCGCCTGGGCGGCTTCGCCGGATTTCATTTACAGCGAGGAATCGTATTCCGCGAAAGGCATCCCCGGCGTACGGATCAAGCTGTACCTCGATCCGCTGCACGCCCATCTGCGGGAGCGCTACATGCACGCCGCCAAATCGTCCCTGGCGAAATACGCGGAATGGTACGGCGCCTATCCCTACTCCACCCTGTCCATCGTCGTGCCGCCGAAGGGCGCGGGCGGCGCGGGCGGCATGGAATATCCGACGCTGATCACCGCGGCGTCCGCCGAGGAAGAAAACCCGGGCTTCGAGCTGGAACGGACCGTCGTGCACGAGGTCGGCCACCAATACTGGTACGGCATGGTCGCCACGAACGAGTTCGAAGAAGCCTGGCTGGACGAAGGGTTCACCTCCTACGCCGAGGACAAGGTGATGGACGCCATCTACGGCATCTCGCCAAACTTGCCGGTCGAGGCGGTATACCTGACCGATCCGGCGCCGCTGGACCAGCTCTCCTGGAAATACCGCAGCCACGAGCATTACGCCGAGAACGTCTATCTCCGGGCGAAACTGGTGCTGCTCGGCATCGAACGGAGGGCGGGAGAACGGAAAATGCGCGCCATCATGCGGACGTATTTCCAGACCTACAAGTTCAAGCACCCGTCATCCCGCGACTTCCAGCGCATCGTCGAAAAAGTGACCGGCACCGACTGGGACGACTACTTCGGCGCGTTCGTGTACGGTGGAGAGGCGGCCGACGTGGCGATCGAATCGGTCCGGACTGCGCCTTCGGAATCGAACGGATCGCGGCAATATGAATCGGTCGTCACCCTGTCCCGCACCGGCGCCTATACCGGCCCCATCGCCGTCTTGCTGCAGTTCGCCGACGGGTCGGTCTCGACGCATGTCTGGGACAGCGACAGCGCCAGGACCGAGATCCGGGTCACCCGTCCGCATCCGGTCGTCTGGGCGGCGGCGGACCCGAACCGGACGAACCTGCTCGACAACCGGCTGTACAACAACTTCATGAAAGCCGAGCTGCCGCGGACGACACGGAATCGCTGGAATCTCGGCGCCGCGAAGCTGCTGGAAACGATCATCGCCCGGTTCGGATGGTAATGGGAGGAGGACCGCCATGAAAACCTATGTGATCAACGGATGGAACCGCACCGTGCGGCACGCCGGCATCATCGTCCTCCTGTTCGTCTATCAGTTTCTGTGGGGATTCTTCCTCTACCGGGCGATCGACGGCGTGCTGGTCCCGCTCCTGAAGCGGTACCCGGATCCATTGGCCGCCAAGGGGGCCGTGGAGCTCTTCCTTGTCGAAGCGCAGTTCCGGATCATGAAGACCGATCTGCTCGTTCCCTACGGCCTGGCGCTGGCCGGTCTGCTCGCCGTCCGCATGCTGCTCACGCCGTTCATCAACGCCGGACTGTTCCACTCGCTGCAGCATGCGACGAAGGAGCGCGGCACCACGTTTTTCGCCGGCATCCGGGCCGCCTGGAAGCGCATCGCCCTCATCTACGCCGCCGAACTCGCCCTGATCCTCGCGCCGCTCGCCTGGCTGCTGCCGCTTGCGCGCCGCGCGTTCTTCGACAGCGCCGGATGGGGCGACCTGCTGTGGGCGGTGCTGCCCGCCGCGGCCGCCTGGCTGGGGTGGTGCCTGCTCATCCGCCTGGTCTCGCTCGGCATGCAGTTCGGAGCGGCGGCGGGTGACGGGATGCTGCCGTCGCTGTCCGTCACGATCCGCAGCCTGCCGATGGCCGCCGCCGCGGCGCTCACGGTATGGGCGATCGGCGCCGCGACCGGTCTCGTCTCCACCGCCGTGTCGATGATCTGGGCCGGGCTGTTCGCGCTCATTCTGCACCAGGCCCAGCAATTTTTCCGCACCTGGTTCAAAGTATGGACCTTCGCCGCGCAATATGAAGCGTGGCAATCGAAACGGCAGCCGGCCGCTTGACTGCCGGTCCGGCCCCGCAGCGGCCCGCCGCAAACCGAAGCCGACATATCCGGACACTAGCCCGGACATGTCGGCTTTTTCTTTTTCCATTCACCTTTTCATGAGAAAAATTCGCCTTTTTATGTGGGGGGGTTGGTGTTTTATGAGAGAATTTTCGTGTTTTTATGAGAGGATTCTCATTTTAATTTGGAAGGATTTCACGAGCGGAAAGCGAATTCGTAGGACCGTTGTGAAAAATGCCGAATTCCCGTCGAACGGGAAGCGGGGGAACCAATCCGGGTGAACGGACTCTGCGCTGCCGGGCGGCATGCGCCGGAAGAGTCCCAGGGAGCCTTCGACCGAACCCCACAGCTAACCTCGCAGGCATCGGAAGGAGTTCTCGCATACGTGAAACGACTGGCGGTATCCGTCACGGCGCTGCTTGCCATTGTATTTGCTTTCACGACGGCTGGCGCCTCTGCCGGATCGAAGATGGACGCAGTAATCGATGAATTGCTCGGCACTCCGTACAAGTACGGCGGCACCACGACCAAAGGATTTGATTGTTCCGGTTTTACCGCTTATGTATTTGCGAAGTTCGGCATCGAACTGCCGCACAACTCCGCTTCCATGGCGAAGAAAGGCGTGGAAGTGGCGAAAGAGGATCTCCGCGAAGGCGACCTCGTCTTCTTCAACACGAGCGGCAACGGCATCTCCCACGTCGGCATCTATGTCGGCGACGGCAAGTTCGCCCACGCCTCCACGTCGAAAGGCGTCGTTATTACCGCGCTGTCGGACAAGTATTACGCGAAGCGGTATGTCACCGCGCGCCGCATCCTGAGCGACAGCGCCTACGAGAAGATCGCCGTCGAGCAGCCGGCTGTGCAGGAGCAAGCAGAGAAAGCCGCAGGCGCGGCTGAAGGTACGGAAGCTTAACCGTAAACCGGGCGGAACGGTCCGGCAAGCATCAGAACCCGCAGGGTCTCCCCGAGAGCCCGGCGGGTTCTTGCGTTTTGCCCGGACACGCCGGATTGTGTGCGAATGCCGGATTGGTTATGCTGGGAATACGGAATGTTTTTCCTGCAACGATGCAAGGAGGCGAAGGGCATGACGGATTTCGGCGGGCAGCCGCTGCCGCCGGAGCTGGAGGGGTTCCATCCGGTTCTCGCGCAATGGTTCTTCCGTTCCTTCGGAGAACCGACTCCCGTGCAGCGGGAGGCTTGGGACGCCATCCGCACGGGACATCACGCGCTGATTGCCGCGCCGACCGGTTCCGGGAAGACGCTGGCGGCGCTCCTGCCCTGCCTCGATCATTGCATCCGGACGAAGACCGGGCCGGGCGCCGGTTCCGGCGTGAAAGTCGTCTATATCACGCCGCTGAAAGCCCTGAACAATGACATTCATCACCACATTGCCGAATTCGCCGAGGCGATCGACCGGCTGGCCGCGGAATCCGGACAACCCTGGCCCGGCCTGCGCGCGGCCGTCCGCACCGGCGACACGACCGGGGCGCAGCGCGCCGCGATGCTGCGGCGGCCGCCGGACGTGCTCGTGACGACGCCGGAGTCGCTGTATATCCTGCTTCTGTCGGAGAAGGGCCGGCGGATGCTGCGGACGACGGAGAAAGTGATCGTCGACGAGATCCACGATCTGGCCGCGGACAAGCGCGGCGCGCATCTGTCGCTGACGCTCGAACGGCTCGCTGACCTCTGCCCGGCGCGGATCCAGCGGATCGGCGTGTCGGCGACGCAGAAGCCGCTTGCGCGCGTCGCCCGCTTCCTCGCCGGCTGGGAAGAGCCCCGGGAGGCGCTGCCCGTGCCGGGAGACGGCGGCCGGTCCGCCGCGCCGGCTGATGCGGGCGCGGCCGAAGAATTTGCGCACCCGTACGGATACCGGCCGCGGCCCGTCAAGATCGTGGAGAGCCGGATGGAGCGGAAGATCGAGCTGACGGTGACGCTTCCCGGGCAGCCGCCGGGCAGCCGGAAGATTGAACTCGTCTGGAAGCCGATCGTCGAGCGCCTGATGCAGCTGATGGAAGGCGCCCGATCCGTCATCATCTTCGTGAACAGCCGGCGGCTGGCCGAACGGCTGACGCTTCACCTGAACGACCATGCCGGGTTCGAGATGTCGATGTCGCATCACGGCAGCGTCAGCCGCGAGCGCCGGCTGGAGATCGAGAAGCGGCTGAAATCGGGCGATCTGCGCGTCATCGTCGCCACCTCGTCGCTGGAGCTGGGCATCGACGTCGGTCATGTCGACCTCGTGATCCAGCTCGATTCGCCGCTCTCCGCGGCGGCCGGCATCCAGCGGTTCGGCAGGGCGGGCCATGCCGTCGGCGGTGTAAGCCGCGGGGCGATCGTCGCGCGCACCCGCGAACAGCTGCCCGAGATCGCCGTGCTTACCCGGCGGATCATCGAGCGCGACATCGAGCCGATCGAGCCGCCCCGGGATCCGCTTGACGTGCTGTCGCAGCACGTCGTCGCGATGGCGGCCGCATCGCCGGACGCGCTCGCCGTGAACGAGCTGCATCGGCTCATCATCCGCAGCGACAGCTTCCGGTCGTTCCCGCCGGAGCGGCTGCACGCCGCGCTGCTCGTGCTCGGCGGACGATATCCGTTCGTGCGGCCGCTGATCGAATACGACAGCCTGACCGGCCGCATCTCCCGGCGGGGAAGCAGCGCCATGGCCGCGCTGACCGGCGCGGGCACGATTCCGCAGAGTTCCGGCTACCCGGTCCACCATGCGGAGACCCGCGTCCGCCTCGGCGAGCTGGACGAAGAGTATATCGAGGAGAGCCGGGTCGGCGACGTCTTCCAGCTGGGCACCAGCTCGTGGCGTATCCAGAGCATCCGGCAGGACCGGGTCTATGCGGTGGAAGCGGGCAACCGGTACAGCGAAATCCCGTTCTGGCGGAACGAGGGCCCCGGGCGTTCCTACGAGCTGGGACAGGCCGTCGGCCGGCTGTGGGCCGAACTTGAACGGCGGCTGACGGCTGGCGGTGGAGCGGCGGGGAGCGCTGTCGAAACGGCGGAACATGTCGATGGAGCGGCAGCGCGTGAAGCCGTCAACCCTTCGGAGGGTCAGGCGGCGGACTTCGGCGGGCCGGATGATGGTTCCGGGACGGGCGGCCAGGCGGCCGCCGATGCGGAGACCATCGACTGGCTGTCCCGCAGCTTCCATCTGGACGGCGGGGCGGCATCCGGCCTTGCGGCGCTCGTCCGCTCCCAGCACGCGCACGGCGGCGTGCCGACCGACAAGCGGCTGCTCGTCGAGTATTACCGCGACGTGACGGGGCGCTGGCACGTCGTCATGCACAACCACTGGGGCAAGCGCGTCAACCGCACCTGGCTGCTGGCGATCCGGCATGTGCTGGAACAAGCGATGCGGCAGCAGGTGTACGCCCATGCCCGGGACGGCGGAATCGAGCTTGTGCTGCCGGAATGGGGACCGGCCTGGCTTGACGCCGTGCGGCAAGTGACGCCTGACAATGTGGAGCGGCTGCTGAGGGAAGCCATTGCCGGCTCCCCCCTCTTCGCCGTCTCGTTCCGGCGCATTGCGGAGACGTCGCTGCTCTTGCAGCGCAGCTTCCGGCGCACGCCGATGTGGCAGAAACGCATCCGCAGCGAAGAACTGCTCCGGGAGGCGCTGCCGTATGCCGAGCAGTTCCCCTATCTGCACGAAGCGATGCGCTGCACGCTTCACGACGAGCTGGACCTCCCGAACCTTCTGGATGCGCTGCGCTCCCTCGCCGACGGCACCATCCGCATCGTCATGCGCGAGACCGCGCATCCTTCGCCGCTGGCGTCGGCATTCGTGTCCGATTACGCGATGAAGCAATTGTACGAAGGCGACCAGCTCAGCGGCGATTTGCAGTTGCAGCTCATCGAAATCAACAAGCGGCTTGCGGGCGAACTGTTCGGCGAGGAAGCGCTGCGCCGCGCCGTGCGGCCGGAAGCGATCGAGGAAGAGCGGCGGCGGCTCGCCGAACCGGGGCCGGGCGGTCCGCCCGCGGATCCGGACGGGCTGTACGCGCTGCTCAAGCGGCGGGGCGACAGCTCGGCCGACGAGCTGGCCGCTTGGGCCGGCGGCCGGACGGCGGAGTGGCTCCGGGCGCTCGAACGGGATGGCCGGATTGCGCCGCTGGAATTCGGCGGCATTGTGCGCTGGATCTGCGCGGACGAACGCGACCTGTACCGCGAGTTTCCCGCGACTCCCGCATCCATCGCCTTCGTGGCCGGGCGCTGGACGGAGCAGGTGCTCTCCTTCACGATGGCGGATCTGATCGGCCGCTATCCGCAGCTGTCGCCGGTGCAGGCGCGCGCCGTCATCGACGAGCTGCTGCTGCAGGAGCGGATCGAACCGTCGCCGATCGCGGGCGATGATGAAGGCGAGGCATGGATGAGCAGCCGGATCGCCTCCCGCATCCTCCGCCGTTCCGTGCGGGAAGCGCGCAGGGAGGCCGAGCCGCTCGAGCCGGAAAGGTGGCTGCTGGAGGCTGCCGCGCTCCAGTACGCGCTGCCGGGCGCGCGGCTCGCCGGCGAGAGCGGCCTGCTGGCGGTGATCGGCCGGCTGCAGGGGCTGTTCCTGCCGCTCGAACTGTGGGAGACCGTCATCTTCCCCTCCCGGCTGACCGCTTACCGCGGCGAACTGCTCGACGCGCTCTGCGCAAGCGGGGAAGTCATCTGGACGGCGCGCAGGGAATCCGGCGCCGACCAGGTCCAGGTCGCGTTCTTCCTTGCCGAATCACGGGAACTCTACGTTCCGGTTCTGCGGGAAAGCGCCGGCCGGCCGGTCAAGCACCCGGAACTGCTCGATCGGCTCCGGGATGGCGGCGCCGCCTTCCTGACGAAGCTGGCCCGGGAGTTCGACCGGCTGCCGTCCGAGCTGCTGTCCGATCTGCTGGATCTCGTCCGGGACGGGCATGTGTCGAACGATCAATTCGCCCCGCTGCGTCTCGCATTGACGGCGAAGCCGGCAAAAACGGCGAAGACCGCGCAGACAGGCGCTGCCCGCGGACTGCCCCGGACCGGCTCCGGACACGGCCGCTGGTATGCGCTCTCCGATCTGCTGCAGGATGCGGATGCGCCGCAAGCCGATGTGCCGCAAGAGACGTCCGTCATGGCCTGGACGCGCCATCTGCTCGACGGGTTCGGCGTGCTCGCGAAAGAAACGGCCGACCACTGGTCGCCCTTCGGGTGGGATGTGCTGCTGCCCGTTCTCCGGCAGTTGGAGACCATGGGCATCGTCACGCGCGGCATGTTCGTCCGCGGCGTGCAGACGATGCAATTCGTCTCCCGTGAACGGGTCGCGTCGCTTCGCCGGCCGCCCGTCGAAACCGGAGCCGAAGACGACGTGACGGTGCTGGCCGCGCCCGATCCCGCCAATCCGTTCGGGCTGCTTGCGCCGTGGCCGCAGCGGCCGGGCGCCGCCTTCGCGCGCCGCAGCGGCAACTTCCTCGTGCTGCGCGGCGGCGAATGGCTGCTGTGGATCGAAGGATACGGGAGGAGCGTATCCACGATGCGGGCGCCGGAAGACATCGGCGAAGATGCGCTGGCGGACACGATGCGCCGCGCGTTCCGCACGATCATGCAAATGACGAAGCGCAGCAAAATCCGGATCGCCTCCCTGAACGGCGAACCGGCCGCCGAATCGCCGGAGGCCGCCTCCTTGCTGCAATCCGTCGGAGCGGAGCGCGACGCCCGCGCGATGACGGTCTGGCTGAGCTCGCTCGGCCGATGAACAAGCAAGGGATCCCCGCGCAGGGGATCCCTTCTTCATTTCCGCATCACGGCAGCGCCCGGCTGGCCGGAGCCTCGCCAAACAATTCACTGACTCTGCGAATCCATTCGTCCACATAATCGACGTGCGTCGCCCACTCGGCCATGATGACCGTCTCGCCGGGCTTCAGCTCCATGTCCAGCATTTCCCGATCCAGTTTGCCGTTCTTCATGCTGTAGATGACGATCTTCCGGTCTGTCAGGATGACCGCCATATTGCGCGCCGGGGACGTCACGGCATCGACGGCGGCGGGCTGCACGGCGCGGATGTCATCCCAATACAATGCCAGTTCGTTGTGGGCGACGATCACGGAGCCGATGGCATAGGGCAGTTCCCGCGGGATGGTATTTTCCATCCGTTTGCCGGCGCCTTCATCGCGCCCGACCGCGATCCAGCGGCCCGCCTTGCGCGCGAGCGTCCATTCGTCGATGCCGCCCAGACGTTCCGGCATATCGGTCTCGGCTACGCCGAGCCTGCCGTCCGTCTGTACGGCCGGAACCATATGCCGCTCGGCGTCGGATGCAATCAATCTGACATTCCGGGGCTGGGAAAGATCGGCTATATCCATCATCCGATACGTCCACTCGCCCGACGTCAGACGGGCGATGCCGACGTAGCGGTTGCCCGCAAACAGGATGCGCTCCTCAATCGGACCGATGCCCCCGCCTCCCGCCCGAACCGGCGGCAGTGTCCCCGTATCTCCGCGCGAAGCGTTGTAGGCTCCGACCAGCCGAATCGTGCCGTTGTTGCCCTGGATTTCCTGAACATCCAGCCGCCAGAAATCGGTGCGGTACGGCATGATGATGCCGTCTCCATCCGCCGCCGACCAATCGGACGCGTCGGGCCCGCCCGAGACGAGCAGCGTCCGGTAGGCGCTCGCCTCTCCGTCCGTATCCTGCCTGAGCCCGAGGAGCAGCACCGAACGGCGCGGCGTCTCCTCCGCATCGGTCACGGCCGTCGCGGAGCCGGCCATCGTATCCGTCCCGGACGAATCGGCCAACTGCTGCTGCGTGCCGCCGGTGTTCCCCGGATGGAGCCGGATCAGCAGCACGACCGCGGCGATCACGAGGCATACGCCCATGCCCATGCCGGCCAGCCGGAACGGCCGGAAAGGACGGCGGACCGGGTTCTCGTCCAGCCGCTCTTCGATCCGTCTGCGCAGCCGTTCGTCGAAACCGCTGCGCTTGAGCGGTCCATGGGCCAGTTCGCGCTTCAGCTCGTCATCTGTCGGAATCACCGCGACCGCCTCCTCTCGCCGCCAGTTTCCGCCTTGCATGGAACAGCCTCGACTTGACCGTCCCTTCGCTTACGCCCAGCATTTCCGCGATTTCTTTCATCGAAAGTTGATAATGCGCGTACAGAATGACGACCTCACGGTATTTGTACGGAAGTTCGAGCACCTGCTTCCACATGTCGTTCACCGCCAGCGACTCGATGACTTCCCGCTCGGCGGATGAAGAGGCTCCGTCCTCCCTGAACGCGTCCACCAGCACCACCCGGCGGAAGAACGCCTGCTTCCGGTAATCGAGCACCATGTTGCGGGTAATGGCAAGCAGCCATGTCTTCACGGACGCCTGGCTGCGGAATGTATGCAGATTCCGGTAAGCCTTCAGGAACACTTCCTGCGCGATGTCGTCCGCCTGGTCCCATTTCCGCGTCATGCTGTAGGCGAAGTTCCAGACGTCTTTGCCATATGCATTCATCAGTTCGGTCAACAATGCCTTGCGGTCGGCTTGCTCGCCGATGAACCGCAAGTATTCGAAACCCGTATCGGATTGCACTTCGCCACCTCTAGTCCCGATACAATCGGCGTCCGGCACCGCGGCCGCATCCTGCGGCACGGCGGCGCTTGAAGCACCCGTTTCCATTATCCAGGAATTCATCACCGATTGCCATAGGGGAGCCGAAAAAATACGTCCATTCACTTGCTGTCACGCTCCAATCCGGATACGGTCGTCAGCTCATACCCCTGTGCCAGCAGCCCTTCGATGATCTCCGGCAGCGCTTCGATCGTTCCGCTGAGATCGGCGTTCTTGCCGCCGAAACTGTGCAGCAGAATGATCGCGCCGTCTTTCGCGTGTTCCAGCACATGGGATGCGATTTCGGCGGCCGGTGTGCCGTCCCAGTCGCGGGGATCGACATTCCAGCGGACGAGCTTCTTGCCCGAATCCGACAGCGCGGCTTTGAGTTCATCCGATACCGATCCGTAGGGAGGCCGGAACAGCGCGGGGACGATGCCCGCCGCTTCCCGCAGCGCCTCGTCCGCGAGGCGCAGATCTTCGGCGATGTCGGCGGCCGTCATCTTGCCCATGTCCGCATGGGCGTAGCCGTGGCTGCCGATCCCGTGTCCCTCGTCCCGGATGCGCGCCAGCACTTCGGGATAACGCTCGGCCTGAGTGCCGACGACAAAAAATGTAGCAGTAACGCCGTATTGCGACAAGATGTCAAGGACCATCGGCGTATATTTCCTGTCAGGGCCGTCGTCGAAAGTCAGCGCGGCCCGTTTGGCCGGTACGGGCGCTTCCCGCCTTTGCGAAGCCGATTCCGATTCCGACGGACCCGGCGGCTGCACGATCGATTCCGGCGGCTGTTCCGTTGCCGTGCTCCCGGCGGGTGCCGGCCGATTTCCGGCCAGAGGCGTCCCGTCAGCCGCCAAGCCGCCGCCCTCGGCCGCCGCGTGTCCCGATCCGCCCGACACCCCGGGTGCTCCTTCGGTCAAGGCGATATCCGCCGCCGTGTCCGAGGCGCTTTCGGCATCCGCCGCAATTGTCGAACGGACCGCGGCAAGCCCGAACATCTGGAGGATGATGTCCGCTCCCGCTTCCGCGCCAAACAGGCTGATGATGCCGGCGATGCCATGGAGCAGGACGAGTCCCGCCAGCACCAAACCCAGCTCCGTTCCGCTCCGACCGCCGGGCCGCGCACGTCCCTCCCGCATGCCGCTCTCCTCCCCGATCCGTTCCGTTAACCGTATAGACGAATCGGACCGGCCGCAAGTTCACGGAAAGCGGATCCAATTTATGCATTTTTGATTTCTATTTATTATAGCGATGACAATTTGCCTGTATTATTGAAATCGGGGACTACTTTTTCGAGGAGGAATCGGATGATGGAGCGGCTGAGACAGGCCGGGCGCATGCTGCTGGCATTCCTGATCCTGAGTCTGCTGGCCTTGCCTGCGGCGGCAAGCGCCGCCCAAGGGGAGACGACGATCACGATCGTCCACGTGAACGATGTCCATTCCCGGGTTGAGCAGACGGATGCGAACATCGGCTATGCGAAGCTGGCCGCTTTCGTGAAGCAACTGAAAGCCGAGAACCCGAACACGCTGCTGCTCGATGCGGGCGATTCGCTGCACGGGCAGACGATCGCGAATCTGGAGCGCGGCGGCAGCATCGTCCGCATGATGAACGCCGTCGGCTTCGACGCGATGGCGACGGGCAATCACGATTACAACTACGGTTACGGCCGGCTGCTCGAACTGGCCGGCGAAGCGTCGTTCCCGATGCTCGCGGCCAACGTATACAAGCCGGACGGGACGAGGCTGCTCGAGCCGTACGTCGTGCTGGATGCCGGCGGCGTGCGGGTCGCCGTCTTCGGGCTTGCGACGCCCGAGACGACCTACAAGACGCACCCGGACAATGTCGCGGGGCTGACCTTCGCCGATCCGGTCGAGGAAGCGAAACGGGTCGTCGCGGAGCTTGAGGGCAAGGCGGATGCCGTCATTGCACTGGCCCATCTCGGCCTGGACGAAGCGAGCACCGACACCAGCCGGAAACTAGCCGAAGAAGTGCCGGGCATTGATCTCATTGTCGACGGACACAGCCACACGGCGCTGCCCGAAGGCCTGGAGGCCGGCGGCACGCTGATCGTGCAGGCCGGGGAATACGGCGAGCATGTCGGCGTCGTCGAACTGACCGTCGGACCGGCGGGCGTGAAAGCGCGAAATGCCCGGCTCATCCCGGCCGAAGAGACAACCGGCATCGAACCGGACCCGGGCGTGCTCGCCGTGATTGAAGAAGTGAAGGCGAATCAGGAGCCCCTGCTGTCCGAGATCGTCGGCAAGAGCCTCGTCGATCTCGACGGCGAGCGCGAGCATGTGCGGGCGGGTGAGACGAATCTCGGCAATCTGATCGCCGACGCCATGCTGTTCGAGACCGGCGCGGACGTTGCGCTGACGAACGGCGGCGGCATCCGCGCGTCCATCCCGGCCGGAGACATCACGAAGGGTCAAGTGATCACCGTGCTGCCGTTCGGCAACTACATCCAGACGAAGGAGGTCACCGGAGCCCAGCTGCTGGCGGCGCTTGAACACGGCGTGTCCGCGTACCCCGAACCGCTGGGCGGGTTCCCGCACGTCGCCGGGATGACATTCAAAATCGATCCCGGCAAACCGGCGGGAGAGCGGGTTTACGACGTCCGGGTGGACGGCAAACCGCTCGACCTTCAGGCGGTGTACACGCTGGCGACGAACGATTTCCTCGCCGCCGGCGGCGATCAGTATGCCATGTTAGCGGAACAGCCGGTGACCGGTGATTTCGCTTCGCTGGAGGAAGCGGTCATCCGCTACTTGCAGGCAGAGGGCGAAGTCGCGCCCAAGGCGGAAGGACGCATCCGCGTTGAGCCTGCCGTAGCTCCCGGCACGATTCCGGAAGGCGCGCCATCGCCGCAGCAACCGGCGCCTGCACCGCAACAGCCCGCTCCTGCACCGCAGCAGCCCGCACCGGCTCCGCAGCCGGCGCCTGCGCCGCAGCAGCAGCCGTCATCCGGGCAGCGCGTGTACATCGTGAAACGGGGCGATACGCTCTGGGCCATTGCCCGCAAATACGGCACCACCTGGCAGAAGCTGGCCGAGCTGAACCGACTGGAGAACCCCGACCTCATCTTCCCCGGTCAGCGCATCCTGCTGCCCTGAAGCATGACAGAACCCCGCACACGGAACGCATGCTCCGCCGTGCGGGGTTCTCTGTCATTCTTTTATTCCTGGAACAACTCGATGATCTCGCCGTCCGGCCCCTTGAAGAACGCGATCCGCGCCGGCACCGTTCCGAGCGAGACATCCTTCGGCTCGACCGTCACTTCCATGCCGGCTGCGCGCGCAACCTCAATCGCCTTGTCGACATTGTCGGTGCGAAGCGCCAGATGCAGGAACGCCCCTTCCGGCTTCGGGCCGGGCGCGCCTCCCGCAAAGATTTCAAGG
Organism: Thermobacillus sp.; assembly: GCF_003390775.1. NCBI lineage: Bacteria > Bacillati > Bacillota > Bacilli > Caryophanales > Paenibacillaceae > Thermobacillus > Thermobacillus sp. The sequence goes on from NZ_QEWA01000040.1 coordinate 51,002, forward strand.
TAATTGCCGTCTCCGGTATCGAGCAGGATGCCCCGCCCGTTCCCTTCGCCCCACCGCACGCGCTCGGTGAACCCGAGCACCTCGGTGTAAAACTTCACGGACGCGTCAAAATCGTGCACCCGAATCGCCACGTGATGAAATCCGCCGCCGCCGATCACCCGATTGTTGCCCATGACTTGTCTCTCCTCTCCGGCATCTGTTGCCGCGCATCAAATTTTGCAATGTCCTGTATTACAATGTCCTGGCCCGGTCGAGCGCGATGCCCATCTTCCGGATGTACGCCGGATCGCCGCCGGTGCACATGAGCCGCACATCGCCGCTGCCGTCATTCTCCGAGATGCCGTAGCGGGTCAGGAGCGCCGCCAGCCGCCGAACCGTGCCGGCGTTGCCGTCGACGATCTCGATCGATTCCGGCAGCACGCGCCGCAGCGCGTCCCGGTAATAGATAAAATGCGTGCACCCGAGCACGATGATGCCGTACCGGTCAAGATCGAACGGTTCCAGCTTCCGCCGGAAATACGCCGCGAGTTCTTCCCCGTCAAACACGAGACGCTCGCAATAGTCGACCAGTTCGGGCAGCGGCAGCGAATCGACGATGCCGTTTTCGTCCACGCGGGAGACCAGCGCGTAATACTTCGGCATGGAGAGCGTCAGCGGCGTCGCGCACACCAGCACGCGCTTGCCCGTCGCCCGGTTCATCTCCACCGCGGGCTTGACGGCAGGCTCCATGCCGACGATCGGCATGCTGTAGATCTCCCGCAGCTCATTGATCGCGATGCTCGTGGCCGTGTTGCAGGCAACGACCAGTGCGTCAATGCCCTGACCGACCATGGTCTCGACGGCTTCCAGAACGTAGCGCCTGACGTCCTCTTTCGTCTTCGTTCCGTACGGCACGTGCAGCGTGTCCGCCATGTACAGGTAATCTTTGGCCGGAAGCCGGCGAAGCGATTCGGCAAGCACGGTCAGTCCGCCCAGCCCCGAGTCAAAAAATCCGATCCTCATCTGCACCCGATTCCCGTCTGTTGTGGTAAAAGCCGCGATTGCCCATCCGTTAACCTTTTTCATTTTACCTTATCCGCCCGCGGTTTGAATACCGTCAAATGTCCCGCCCGCATCCGCCGTCAAGACAATAGCGCTTTCCGCCCCGTTCTGTTATTGTGGGTAAAGATACACCAGCAGGAAATGGAGTTGAGCGCAATGTTGACGTATCAGGCCGAATGTGTCGTCGCCGCAGGCAACCGGCTCGGTGAAGGACCGGTATGGGACGAGCGGCTCGGCGAACTGTTCTGGGTCGATATCGAAGGGCGCAAGCTGCAGCGCTATCGGCCGCTTGACGGGCGCATTACCGTCCACGGGTTCGATCAGAAGATCGGCTGCGCGGTTCCCGCCGAGGACGGCTCGTGGATTCTCGGGCTGGCGGACGGCTTCTACCGGTTCGATCCGGAGACGGAGCAGACCGGGCTCATTGTCCATACGGACGAACCGGATGCAGGCAACCGGGTGAACGACGGCAAATGCGATCCGTCCGGCCGGTTCTGGGCCGGCACGATGAGCGCGAAATGGCAGCGCAACGCCTCGCTCTATACGCTGGAGACGGGCGGCAAGCTGACGCGGAAGCTGACGGAAGTCGTCTGCTCGAACGGCCTGGCCTGGGCGGCGGACGGGAAGACGATGTACTACATCGATTCGGCCGAGCGGATCGTCTGGGCGTTCGACTTCGATCCGGAGACCGGCGCGATCGCGAACCGGCGGGTCGCCATCGAATATCCGGCGGACGAGCCGGGCGGTCCCGACGGGATGTGCATCGACGCGGAAGGCAAGCTGTGGATCGGCCATTGGGGCGGCTGGCAGGCCGGACGGTGGGATCCCGAGACGGGCAAGAAGCTGGCGTCGGTGCCGATCCCGGTCGAAAATGTGACCTCCTGCGCGTTCGGCGGGGAGCATTTCGACGAGCTGTACATTACGACGGCGGGCGGCGGCAGCGGGCAGAACACCGGGAAGCAGCCGCTGGCGGGCGGCCTGTTCCGCGTGAAGGTGGACGTGCCCGGGCTGCCGGTCCAACGCGCGCGCGTATGAACGCCGAAGTCATGCCGATCCAACGGGGAGCAACCCGCCTTCTGGCCGGCGCGCCGGGCGGGCTGCTTCTATCATTGGCAGGCTCAGGGCACCATCGGCGTCCAATGGTCCAGCTTCCTCTTGATATATTCCTCTTTAGATTCGTGACGCATCCCGCGTTCCGCTTCTGCCCCGGGGTTCTCCTTCCACACCATGACAACCGTCAAAAGGACAATGGCCGCAAGAAACAGCGCAAGAATTCCTTTAAATCCCCGCATGGCATTTACCTCCCGTTTCTTTAAAGTTATACTGAAATCAATGAATTTACGGCCAATATAGCCATAACACCGTATAACAGTAAAGAAACGTGTATAACAGTCGGAGGCGGCAAGCCATGCATATTGAATTGAAACGTCATGCCGGTACGCCATTGTCGAAACAGATCGCCCAAACGTTGTCCGATCGCATTCGTTCCGGTTTGTTGAAGACGGGAACCCGGCTGCCTTCGGTGCGTGAACTGGCGAGGAGCCTCAAGGTCAGCCAGGTGACCGTCAGCAAGGCGTATGCCGAGCTGGAACGAATGGAGCTGATTCACTGCACGCAGGGGAAAGGCTGCTTCGTCGGCCCGGATCCGGAAGATGGCGGCGGAACGCCGGAATTGTCCGCGTCATGGCAATTGTCTCTCATTGATTATTTGCCCCGGGCGCACACGTGGCGGCATTTCCAGGGATCTTCATCGGACTGCCGGTATCGGCTTCATGTCGCAATGGTGGACCCCGATTTGCTGCCCAACCGGGAAATCTGCAGGAATATCCATCAGCTCGTGACGGAGAACCCGGCGATTATCGCGAACTACGGGCCGTTTCAGGGAGATGCGGAACTGCGGCGGGCCTTGTCCGATTACTTTCGGGAACGAGGAATTGCCGCCAATGAGCCCGAGCACCATCGCTTTCGGATCAGCTATTCGTACATGGATGAGAAATCGCTCCGTGAAGCGGTGATCCTCCTGTGCGATGTGCTGCGCAAGTACCTGGCAAATCCATTGCCAAAAGAAACGCACCCGTGGTCTACTATATAAGAATCTAAGAATCGGGGCCCGCTTCCGGGCGCCGCCTGCGGCACCGGATGGCCGCAGAATGATATTGAGGTGCACTAATCAATGAAATTGATTTCCTGGAATGTCAACGGACTGCGCTCCTGCGTCGGCAAAGGATTTCTCGACTACTTCCGGCGCGCGGACGCCGACATCGTCTGCGTGCAGGAGACGAAGCTGCAGGAAGGCCAGCTGGAGCTGGAACTGCCGGAGGGTTACCGGCAGTATTGGAACTGCGCCGAGAAGAAAGGCTACTCCGGCACCGCCGTGTTCACGCGGATCGAACCGGAGGCGGTCCGGACGGGCTTCTCGGACGGGGACGACCCGGAAGGGCGCGTCCTGACGCTCGAATTTCCCGCGTTCTTCCTCGTCAACGTGTACACGCCGAACGCGCGGCGCGACTTGTCGAGGCTTGAATACCGCATCGCCTGGGAAGAGCAGTTCCGCGCGTACCTGAAGGAACTGGACGCGCGCAAGCCGGTCGTCGTCTGCGGCGACCTGAACGTCGCCCACCGGGAAATCGATCTCAAGAATGCCAAATCCAACCGGGGAAATGCCGGCTTCACCGACGAAGAGCGCGAGGCGATGACCCGGCTGCTCGAGGCGGGGTTCATCGACACGTTCCGCCATTTCTACCCGGACCGGACGGACGCGTACACCTGGTGGTCCTTCATGCCGAAGGTGCGCGAGCGGAACATCGGCTGGCGGATCGACTATTTCCTCGTCTCCGCCCGGCTTGCGCCGTATCTGGAGGATGCGCTGATCGACAGCGGCATCATGGGCAGCGACCATTGCCCGGTCGGCCTCCTGATGCGTGATCCCGGCGTACCGCCGGAAGCTTGACCGTGCGAGAAACTTTCCTCATCCGGCACAAACAACAGCAGCCGCATGCCAGTCCCACCCCGGGGCGCAGGACAACATGCGGCTGCGCGTTTTTCTCACCGGCCCAGCACGGACGCCGCCAGCCGCGCGCCGGCGCGCAGACGCGATTCTCTCCCGTGCCGCCGGATGAAGGTGTAATCGACCAGTGTCACGCCCGCGTCGCGGATCGCGTAGCGGAAGTCGTCGTCCATCATCAGCCGGAACTCCCACACCCTTTTCTCCCAGTGCGGAATGTGCTCGCGCATCCACGGATCGTCGACGCCGGGGTGGATGTACGTCTCGCAGATGCCAAAGGGCAGGCGGTACAGCTTGTCAATCAGCATCTGCTTGAACGATTCGTAGGTTTCACCGTCCCGCTTCTCGAACGGGTGCGAGAGCAGGTAGTCGGGCAGCGCGACGCCGAGCACGCCCGCGAGCGCCGAAGCCTTCGCGGCCGCGCGCTCCACGCCCGGCATCGGCCCGAGCAGGGGATCGGCGGGGTCGACCTTCCGGAACAGCCGGAACGGCAGGCCCCGCCCGGCGCACCAGCGGAGCACGTGCGGGATATGGCTGCGGCCGGTCGCCATGCCGTACAGGCTGCCCATATGGTTATCCGCATGGGTGACCTGCACGCCGCTCGCCCGGACCGCCTCGTACTGCGCGGTCAATTCGCGCATCACGTCCGCGGTGTCCGCGCTCCGCTCGAATTCCTCCACCGTCCGGTACATATGGCCGCTGTCGTCGTGCAGCGACGCCCCGCCCGTCAGGCTCGGGAAGCGGAGCGCCTCGAACTCGCTGGTCAGCGTCAGGTGGAGGCCGATGTTCGGCTGCTCCCGCTTCCGGCACCACTCGGCCGCTTCGCGGAAAGCCGGCGCCGGCGCCATAATCGTCGCCGACGAGACGAGTCCTTCCTCAAGCAGATGCATGATCGCGGCGTTCATCGCCGGACTCTGGCCGAAGTCGTCACAGTTGATGACCAGATATTTGACCGTCATGCCGCACCTCTGTCTCCTTTCTCAGCCGAACGAACAACGAGATCGCGAAGGCAACAGCGAGCAAGCCGAACGGAACGTAGCTGCTCAGCCACACAAACGCCGCTTCGGGATTCGGTCCCGGATTTTCCCCGCTTTCATAGTCAAAAATCATGCCCACAATGAGAAACGCCACTGCTGAAATGAGGCCGCTTGACCGCGTAATGAACCCGGAGACCGCCGTATAGACGCCTTCGCGCCGCTGGCCGGTATCGGCGAAGTCAAGGTCGATGATGCGGCTGCCGACGATCGGCGGCGTGACGAGGAATCCGGACAACCCGAAGCCGACGAGCACGCCTGCCGCAATGCCGCTGGCCAGATCGCCAGCGAAGCTGAGGGGCAGCACAGACACCGCGTAGGCGGCCAGCGACAGCCGCCAGCATTTCACCGGGTCCATGTCCCGCGCGATCCGGTACCAGACGAAGACGAGCGGAATAACCGAGACGAAGATCGAAGCGAGCAGAATCGACACCTGTTTCTCCGGGATGCCGAGCACATACTTTGCGTAGAACGGAATGATTGAACCGATCAGACCGTTCACGGTCTGGGCGAAGGAGTTGGCGATGTTGTGCAGCCAGAACGGGATGTTGCGCAGCGTCGTGCGGAACGATTCTTTCAGCGACAGCCTCGGGCCTTGCCGCGCTTCTTCCTGCTCGCGGATGCCGGCGATGCAGACGAGCATCAGAACGCCGAAGAGAAAGGCATAGATCAGCGCCATGTTGCCGTAGCCCAGAGAAGTGTAAAGCAGCGGCGTCGCGGCGGTGCCGACCAGGAGGGCGGCAATCTGGAAGCCTTGCTGTACGGCCGACGCCCGGGCGCGAAGCCGATTGCCCTGGAACAGCTCCGGGAAGAGCGCCCCGTAGTTCACCCAGATGATCGTCGCGACCGCTTCGATCAGGATGAGCGCGGCGAGGAACCATGCGAGCATGCCGGCTTTGCCGAGTCCCGGCGGGACGGCGTACACCATCACGAACGTCAGCATGTACGCGGGCACGGCGCCGAGCAGCCACGGCCGCCGCCGCCCGAGCCGCGTGGACGTCCGGTCGGACAGCCAACCGGCGAGCGGCTGGTTGACCGCGTCCCATACAAGGTAAATCGTGCGCGCAATCGTGGCCAGCCAGACGGCGAGCCCCAGTTCATCCACATAAAAGTAAAAATAAAACGAGCTGAACGCCTGCGTCGGCACCATCATCGCGAACATCCCGAGCGCATACGCGGCAGGCGAGTTGATCCACCGGTTTCTCACGCATCCCCCTCCATTTCCATCCTTTTCCGAGCCCGTAAGTGTTATCGTTTTCATCATAGCACGGGAAGGCGTTTGCGTCAGCTTTTTCCCGCTTCCCGACAGCTTTCGCCGCAAAACGGGCCCGCCGCCATAAAATGACGGCGTTTGCCGTTTTTCTTGTATCCCCACACGACGAAATCCATGATAATATAACAATCGTGATTCACCCATCGGCAGAGTCGGACAAACGGCTGTGCACGGCTTCATGATTCGGCAGTTATGAAAAGGAGGGTTAAAGCAGTTGGCGGATGACGTGATCATTCGGTTCGACCGCGTGACCAAACGTTATGAAGATGGCGTCACCGTACTGGACGAGGTCAGCTTCAACATCGAGCGGGGCAAATTCTACACGCTGCTCGGTCCCTCGGGCTGCGGCAAGACAACCATTCTGCGGCTCATTGCGGGGTTTATGGAGCCGACGGAAGGAAACATTTACATCAACGGAAAGCTTGTGAACCGGGTTCCGGCGAACAAGCGCCAGGTGAACACCGTTTTTCAGGATTACGCTTTGTTCCCTCATCTGAACGTATACGAGAACGTTGCGTTCGGCCTGCGGATCAAGAAGCTGGACCGCGCTGCCATTGATGCCAAGGTGAAAGAAGCGCTGCGGTTCGTAAACCTTGAAGGCTACGAGAACCGTGACATCGCCGGCATGTCCGGCGGCCAGCGGCAGCGGGTCGCGATCGCCCGGGCGATCGTGAACGAGCCGGAGGTGCTGCTGCTGGACGAGCCGCTGTCGGCGCTCGACCTGAAGCTGCGCACGGAGATGCAGTACGAGCTGCGCGAGCTGCAGCGGCGGCTCGGCATCACGTTCGTCTTCGTTACGCACGACCAGGAAGAGGCGCTTGCGATGTCGGACGAGATCTTCGTCCTCAACAAGGGGAGGATCCAGCAGTCCGGCACGCCGACCGACATCTACGACGAACCGATCAACCGCTTCGTGGCGGATTTCATCGGCGAATCGAACATCATTCCGGGCCGGATGATCCGCGACTATCTGGTCGAATTCGCCGGCAAGCCGTTCGAGTGCGTTGACGGCGGATTCCGCGAAGGCGAGCCGGTCGAGATCGTCATTCGTCCGGAAGACCTCGAGATCACCGAGCCGGAGAGCGGCAAGCTGCGCATCCGCGTCGAGTCGCAATTGTTCCGCGGCGTCCACTACGAGATCAAGGGACGCGACGAGTCCGGCAACACGTGGCTGGTCCACTCGACGCGCAAAGCGGAGGTGGACGAGCACATCGGCCTGACCTTCGGCCCGGAAGCGATCCATGTCATGCGTTTCGGCGAGACGGAAGAAGAATTCGACAGACGGCTCGAGACCTACGGAGAGGGCAGCCATGGCTAGGACGCGAAACTTCTACCTCATCCCTTATGTCGCATGGATCGTCCTGTTTGTCGCGGCGCCGATCATCCTGGTCGCGTACTATTCGTTCTTCGATGTCGAAGGACAGTTCACGCTGGACAATTACGCGAAGTTCTTCACGCCGATCTACCTGCGCATGACGCTCGGCTCGTTCTGGTATGCCTTCCTGATCACGGCGTTCTCGCTGCTCGTGGCATACCCGACGGCGCTCATCCTGACGCGGCTCAAGCACAAGCAGCTGTGGCTGCTGCTCATCATCCTGCCGAGCTGGATCAACCTGCTGCTGAAGGCGTACGCCTTCATCGGACTGTTCGGCAAATACGGCCTGGTGAACGCGGTGTTCGAGATGGTCGGCATCGGGGGCCGGCAGCTGCTGTTCAACGACTTCAGCTTCGTGTTCGTGTCGGTGTACATTTTCATCCCGTTCATGATCCTGCCGATCTACAACGCGCTGGAAGAGCTGAATCCCGCCCTGATCGACGCGTCCCGCGATCTGGGCGCTTCGGCATGGACGACGTTCCGGCGGGTCATTTTCCCGCTGACGCTGGACGGAGTCAAGGCCGGCTGCCAGGCCGTGTTCATTCCGTCGCTGTCGCTGTTCATGATCACCCGGCTCATCGCCGGCAACCGGGTCATTACGCTCGGCACGGCGATCGAGCAGCATTTCCTCGTGACGCAGGACTGGGGAATGGGCGCGACGATCGCCGTGTTCCTGATCATCGCCATGGCCCTCATCATGTTCGCGACCGGCATCGGAAAGCGGGGTGCGCTCCGTGGATAGAAGGTGGCGCTGGTCGAATCTGTATCTCACGGCCGTCTTCGTCATCTTGTATGCGCCCATCGCTTATCTGATCGTCTACTCGTTCAACAGCGGCGGGACGATGCAAGGTTTCGAAGGGTTTACGCTCGAATGGTACGGGGAAGTGCTGCAGGATACGCGGCTGCTCATCATCGTGCTGAACACGGTCGTCATCGCGCTGCTCTCGGCCCTCGTCTCGACGATTCTCGGAACGATCGGCGCGCTGGCGATCTATGAGGTGAAGCGCCGCAGCCGGAAGAACGCGCTGCTCGCGCTGAACAACGTCCTGATCGTCAGCCCGGACGTCATCATCGGCGCGTCGTTCCTGATCCTGTTCACGATCATCGGCATCCAGCTCGGCTTCGTGTCGGTGCTGCTGTCTCACATCGCGTTCAGCGTGCCGATCGTCGTCCTGATGGTGCTGCCGAAGCTGCAGGAAATGCGCACGAGCATGCTCGACGCCGCGCGCGACCTGGGCGCCAACGCGTGGCAGGTGCTGACGCGGGTCGTCGTGCCGTACATGAAACCCGGCATTTTCGCCGGCTTCTTCATGGCGCTCACCTACTCGCTGGACGACTTCGCCGTGACGTTCTTCGTCACCGGGAACGGCTTCTCGACCTTGTCCGTCGAGATCTACTCGCGGGCGCGGCAGGGCATCTCGCTCTCGATCAACGCGCTCTCGACGCTGCTGTTCCTGTTCACCGTCGCGCTCGTCATCGGGTATTACTTCATCAACCGCCGCAACGCGCGGCTCGCGGAAAGCGGTGAACGCCGATGAGACAGCTCGTGCAACTGTTCGCGGTTATCCTCGTTGCGTCGCTGGGCCTCATGGCGTGGACGAACGCGCTCAACCGGAGCGCGGGCTACGCGGGGGCGGACACGATCACCGTCTTCAACTGGGGCGATTACATCGATCCGGAACTGCTCAAGGAGTTCCAGGAGCAGACGGGCATCACCGTCATCTACGAGACGTTCGATTCGAACGAAGCGATGATGACGAAGATCGCCCAAGGCGGAACGACATTCGATGTCGCGATGCCGTCCGAATACGCCGTCGAGCGCTTGATGGAAGACGGCCTGCTGGTGCCGCTCGACCATTCCAAGCTGCCCAACATGGCGCATATCGATCCGCGGTTCATGGACATGTCCTATGATCCGGGCAACGTCTATTCCGTGCCGTATTTCTGGGGTACGGTCGGCATCCTCTACAACCCCGAAGCGTTCGACGAGCCGCCTGTCAGCTGGGACGCGCTCTGGGATCCGTCCCTGAGGAACGACATCCTGCTCGTCGACGGCGCCCGTGAGATTATCGGCATGGGGCTGAACAGTCTGGGCTATTCGCTGAACGACACGGACGAGGAGCACCTGCAGGAAGCGCTGGCCAAGCTGAAGCGGCTCACGCCGAACGTGAAAGCCATTGTCGGCGATGAGATCAAGATGCTGATGACCGGCAATGAAGCTTCGGCGGCGGTCGTCTGGTCCGGTGACGCGGCGGAAATCATGTGGGAGAACGAAGACCTGGACTACGTCGTGCCGGAGGAAGGGTCAAACCTCTGGTTCGACTCGATGGTCATTCCGAAGACGGCGCGCAACATCGAAGGGGCGCACCTGTTCATCAACTTCATGCTCGATCCGGAGAACGCGGCGCGGAATGCCGAATATGTCGGCTACTCGACGCCGAACGCCACGGCGCTGGAGATGCTGCCCGAAGAGATCCGGGAGGACGAGCGGTTCTATCCGGGCGACGAACTGATCGCCCGGCTGGAGGTCTACGAAAATCTGGGCAAGCGGATGCTCGCCTACTACAACGACCTGTTCCTCGAGTTCAAGATGCACGCGAAATGATACAAAGCCGGGAGCCTGCGGCGGTTCCCGGCTTTCGGCGTTTCGGACTGTTGGCATATTTGATCGGTTAAGCTGTAAGGGATCATGTTCCGGAAGCGAAGGAGTGAACGGCATTGACGAAGGCTGTCGATTACAAGAAAGATTTCAAGCATCTTTATGTGCCGCCCGCGGAGCCCGTGGTCGTGGAAGTGCCGCAGCTGCCGTTTATCATGCTCGGCGGCTCCGGGGACCCGAACGGCGAGGCGTTCGTCAAACAGACGGAGGCGCTGTACAGCATCAGCTATGCGGTCAAAATGTCGTACCGCAGCGGCGATGCGCCGGCCGGCTATTACGCGTACAAGGTGTTTCCGCTGGAGGGGATATGGGATCTGGTGGACTACACCAGGCCTTCGACGGACAAAAGCAATTTCAAATACACCCTCATGATCCGGCAGCCGGATTTCCTGACCGAAGACGGGTTCCGGCGCTTCCTGGAGCAGACGAAACGGAAAAAGTCCAATCCGTATCTGGATCATGTCCGGTTCGAACGGATGGAAGAAGGGCTGTGCTGCCAGATGCTGCACATCGGTCCGTATGACGATGAACCCGCAAGCTTCGCGCGCATGGAAGCGTATTGCGCTGAACAGGGTTATGTCCGGGCGTCCAAGACGCATCGGGAAATCTACCTGTCCGATCCCCGCAAGACCGAACCGGCGAAATTGAAAACGGTGCTCCGATTCCAGGTGCATAAGCGCTAATCGCCCCGGATGGAGTCTCCAAAGCTTTTCCGCCAACCCCGACCAAAGTCTGGCGCCCGATCCTTCCGCGGCCGGTACCTGGAGCGCAGGGTGCTGGTGTACACTTTGATCAACCACAGATGAGCGGAAAGGGTGTATTTGTCTGTCATGAGCCGGTTGGCAAGAACGATCGTTGGCGTCATCCTGGTCGCAGTCGGAATGATTGCGTTGGTGAAATATGTCTTCGGCTACGAATTGCGCGAGACCTATGAGCATGCGTTGGCGCTCGGGGATCACGTGCAGGAGATCCGGATTGAGAGCGACAGCTACGCGCTGGAGATCGATTTTACGGTCAGCCAAGAGAATGTCGTCCGGATCGAGGGAAAGGCGGCGCCGAAAACGGTGAAGCAGATCCGGTCGGCCGAAGTCAAGAACGGCATCCTCTATCTGCAGTTCAAAGACCAAGATCCATGGTACTGGGGCTTCTTCCCTGACTTCACTTGGAACGAGAGGCAATCCATCACCATCTCGCTGACGGAAGAATCGCTGGAATCGTTCGAGACGCTCAAGGTCAGCAGCGATGCAGGATCGGTAAGCGTGGATGGCGCCAAGGCCCGGGATCTCGTCATCGGATCCGATTCCGGCAGCATCCGGCTGGGCCGTCTGCAAGGCGGCACCTTGACGGTGACGTCCAACTACGGCGGAATCCGGCTGGAAAGCTACGAGGGCAAAAGCCTGGCGCTCCGTTCCGAGTCCGGAAGCATCCATGCGGACGAGATACACGCCGGCGTGACGGCCGTATCCGATTCCGGCAGCATTACCATCAATCATTTGAAAGGCGCCGGCAATATCGAGACCGACTCCGGTTCGATCCGCATCGTGAAAAAAGACGAGATGGGCGCCGTCGTATCCTCCGATTCCGGCAGTGTCCACATTATCGTGCCTCTCTCGTACAGCGGCTCCTATGATTTGAAATCCGACTCCGGCTCGATCCACCATCCGGATGCCGCCGGCACGTCGGGGGAAGTCATCAAGGTGCGAACCGAAAGCGGCAGCATCCGGATTGAGCAATAACCTTATTTCGAGAGGCCAGAAATGCCAACAAACAAGGCATTTCCGGCCTTTATTCTTGTTGTGACGTGCCTAAGGATGTCGTTCCGGGCATAAGAAACTATTACGACGCATAACGAGGAAGGGGGTATCGCGCTTCCCGAGATCTTTGCAAGCGTTTACGACTTGCTTGCCGCGCACAAAAATTTTACGGAACATTGGAATCCAATTAATTCTCCGCTGACAAAGTGACAGTACGCTGAATTTGTCGAATTTGATCAACGTTACACAAGGCACAGCGATTTTTGCCTTCCCAATCGGCTGAAAGGGGATACGGATATGGACAGAAACGATCACCGGCCGCTTGTCATCGCCCACCGGGGGGCCGCGGGGCAGGCACCGGAAAACACGCCGGCAGCCTTCCGGCTGGCGGTCGAGCAAGGGTGCGACATGATCGAGCTGGATGTGCAGCTGTCTGCCGACGAAGAAATCGTGGTCTGCCATGATTTCGAAGCGGACCGCACAACGAACGGGTCCGGCCTCATTCGGGAAATGACGCTTGAAGAGCTGCGGCGGCTGGACGCCGGCGCCTGGTTTTCACCGGAGTATGCCGGTGAACGGATCCCGACACTGCGTGAAATGTTCGATCTCGTCCCCTCCTCCGTCGGGATCAACATTGAATTGAAGTGCAGCGACAACCGGATCATCCATCTTTTGTCTTCGCTGATCCGGGAGTACGGACGAACGGAGTCGGTCGTCATTTCTTCCTTCGACCATCGGCTTTTGCACCGGTTGAAAACGGCCTCGCCTGATCTGCGCATCGGTCTGCTGTACTCGGCCAATTTGCTGGATCCCGTGAAGCTTGTGCGCGATTTCGGTCTGGACGTTTACTCCATGCATCCGCATTTTGCCTTGATTGAACCGGAAGACATCGCGGCGCTGCGCGCAAACGGACAACAAGTCTATCCATGGACGGTCAATGATCCGGAGGCCATGAAGCGGCTGCTGGCCCGGGGCGTCTCGGGCATCATTACCGACTATCCGGACAGACTGCGTCGGCTGGCCGGATCGTCGATAGAGAGGAGTCTGCAGGATGGCTGAAGCCCAATCCATGAGGGCAGTGAAGCGGAGAGAGAACCTGCTGGGCTATTTGTTCCTGCTGCCCTGCCTCCTGTTCTTCGGAACGTTCCTGTTCTATCCGTTGTTCAAGTCCATCGTGCTCAGTTTCCAGCTGACGAATCCGCGGGGCGAGGCGGTGGCGTTCGCGGGATTGGACAATTACGCGAGCATGTTCACGTCCGGAACGTTCCTCTCGACGTTGAAAGCGACGGTGCTCTTCACGTTGTACACGGTTCCTCCCGGCATCCTGATCGCTTTCGCGCTGGCCTGCATGACCAACGCCAGGCTTCCGGCGATGAAGTCCTTTCAATTCATCTTCTCGATGCCGGTCGCCATTTCGGCAGCTACCGGCGCGGTCATCTGGGCGCTCTTGTTCCACCCCAGCACCGGCATGCTGAATTACGTTCTCAGCCTGCTCGGCATCTCGCCGATCCCTTGGCTGGTTGACCCGAAATGGGCGCTCATCTCGGTATCGCTGATGACGGTGTGGATGAATCTGGGCTTCAATTTCATCGTGTTGACCGCCGGGTTGCAGGGCATTTCGGAAGATATTTACGACAGCATGAAAATCGACGGAGCCGGACCGATCCGGAGCGCCTTCAGCGTGCTCATCCCGCTCTTGTCGCCGACCCTGTTCTTTCTGCTCATCGTTTCGGTCATCAATGCGTTTCAAACGTTCGGGCAGATCCACATCCTGACGAAAGGCGGCCCCATGAATGCCACGAACGTGATGGTCTACCAAATTTACCAGGAAGCCTTTGTGAATTGGCGCTTCGGTTCGGCCAGCGCGCAAGCCCTGATCCTGTTTGCGATCATTCTGTTGCTTACGCTGCTGCAATTTTTCTGGCTGGAGAAGAAGGTGCATTATCAATGATCATCCGTACGATCAAGTATCTTCCCCTGTATGCGGTGCTCACGGTGTGCGCGTTGGCGGTGTTGTACCCGATGATCTACACGTTCTCCTACGCCCTGATGACGCCCTCGGAAGCGCAGGCCTATCCGCCGAACATCCTGCCTTCCGGCATTTACTTGAAAAATTTCTCCGACGTGCTGAACCTGGTGCCGATTGACCGGTTTCTGCTCAACAGTTTTATCGTTTCGATCGCGGTTGTGGCCGGACAGCTGATCACGTCCAGCCTGGCGGCTTATGCCTTCGCCTTCATTCCGTTTCGCGGCAAAAGCCTGGTGTTCTCGCTGTTCCTGTCCACGATGATGATTCCTTGGGAAGTGACGATCATCCCCAACTACATCACCATTCGCAGCTGGGGATGGATGGACAGTTATGCCGGACTCACCGTTCCGTTCATGGCCAGTGCTTTCGGCATCTTTCTGCTGCGGCAACATTTCCTGCAGCTGCCGAGGGAGCTGCTGGAAGCGGCGCGGATCGACGGCTGCGGCCACCTTCGCATCTACGCCGGCATCGTGCTGCCGATCGCCAGGCCGGCTCTGGCGACGCTCGCCGTCTACCAGTTCCTCAACACCTGGAACATGTACTTCTGGCCGCTGCTGATCACGAACCGGGATACGATGCGAACCGTGCAGATCGGCATCAGCATGCTGAAATGGGAGGAAGCGATGTCCCACAACCTCGTGCTGGGAGGCGTCACGCTCGTGCTGCTGCCATCCCTGCTCACTCTGGTATTCGGGCTCAAGCAGCTCGTCCGGGGCATTACGGCAGGCGCCGTGAAAGGTTGAGATTTGATTTTTATATATCCAAAGGGAGGACTCCAACATCATGAATCCGTCGATCAACAAGAAAAAATCCATCGTTGTCGGACTTCTTGTTCTGCT
Source organism: Thermobacillus sp. (assembly GCF_003390775.1). Taxonomy (NCBI): domain Bacteria; kingdom Bacillati; phylum Bacillota; class Bacilli; order Caryophanales; family Paenibacillaceae; genus Thermobacillus; species Thermobacillus sp. The sequence goes on from NZ_QEWA01000040.1 coordinate 66,010, forward strand.
TCTGGCGTTCATGACGGCATGCAGTTCCGGCGGGAAAAACGAAAGCGTTTCGGGCGGCGGTTCGTCTTCTTCCGGCACCAAGAGCTCAAGTCCAATCAAAGTGACGTTCTGGCATTCCATGGGCGGCGAAGTGGGCAAAGCGGTACACCATTTGGTAGAGGAATTCAACAAGTCCCGCTCGGACATCCAGGTTGAAGCGATCTATCAGGGCACCTACGACGAAAGCCTGAGCAAAATGAAAACCGCCATGGGCAGCGGCACCGGCCCCACGATCGTCCAGGTCTATGAAATCGGAAGCCGGTACATGATCGATTCCAAGGCGATCACGCCGATGCAAACGTTTATCGATGCGGACAACTTCGATCTCAGTGAGCTGGAAGAAAACATTCTGGGGTACTACACGTTTGACGGCCAGCTCTACTCGATGCCGTTCAACACGTCGAACCCGATTCTGTACTACAACAAAACGCTGTTCCGGGAGGCGGGACTGGATCCGGAAAATCCGCCGGGGACATTCAGCGAGGTGAAGAAAGCGGCCGAAGCGCTGACGAAGGACGGCGTGTACGGTGCATCCTTCGCGATTTACGGCTGGTTCATGGAGCAGCTGTTCGCGGTGCAGGGCCAGGAATATGTGGATAACGGCAACGGACGCGAAGGACTTGCAACCCGGTCGCTGCTCGCCGGCGAAGCCGGCATCACCGTCATGAACTGGTGGAAAGACATGATCGACAGCAACGTGATGCTCAATCTGGGCCGCTCGACTGCGGATACGAAGACGGCCTTCAACGCGGGTCAAGTGGCCATGATTCTGGACTCGACGGCGGCGCTGCGCGGCATTGTGGACACCGTCGGCGACAGCTTTGAAGTCGGCACGGGATTCCTGCCCCGCCCGGACGGAGCCGAAGACGGAGGCGTCATCGTCGGCGGCGCAAGTCTGTACATTCTGAACGACCGTCCGGAAGAAGAGCAAAAAGCGGCCTGGGAATTCATCAAATTCGTCGTATCTCCCGAGCAGCAGGCGTACTGGCATGTGAACTCCGGTTATTTCCCGATCACCAAAGCCGCTTATGATCAGCCGCTGGTGAAGGAAAATTTGGAGAAATTCCCGCAGTTCAAAACGGCCGTCGACCAGCTGCACCAGTCGAAGCTGAACAACGCAACCAAGGGCGCCGTAATGGGCATCTTCCCGGAAGCCCGCCAAATCGTGGAGCAGGCGATGGAGGAAATCATCAACGGGGCCAAATCGGTAGAACAAGCGCTGACCGACGCCGAAAAAGAAATTACGGAAAAAATCCAGGCCTACAACAAGACCGTGCAGTAAAGCGCAGAAAGGGGCTTCCCCGAAAGGGAAGCCCCTCATGTCATGAATTCAATACGCTTACCAGTTGTTCACCACTGTAGTCGCCGTGGGCATTTACTCGATAAATCACAGGATTGCCGTCGCGCAGATTTTTGTCTGTTTTTATCGTGACATGCAGTTTAAATCCGGCTTCTTTGGCTAATTGGATGACCGTTTTATCGTAAACACCGTATGGATATGAAAGGGCAATCGATTCTTTGCCGACATGCTGCCGGATGAGATCCCGCGATGTTTTAAGATCATTTAGAATTCTGTTTTTATAGGATCGTTCATCCTCATTGGCATTTCTGGCCAAAATTGCGGCTTTTTGCTTCTTTCCCTGCTGCACATAGTAGTGCAAATCATGCGTATGGCTTTCGATATTGATGACCCCGGAATCATACATTTCTTTGGCCTCTTCCCAAGTGAAGTGCCGTGAAAATCCTGGTTGCTTGCCTCTGTAACTCGTAATGATATAAATGGTTGCCCTCAAGCCTTTCTCCTTTAGCATCGGATAAGCGATCGAGTAATTGTTTGCATAGCCATCGTCTATGGTGATCAGCAGCGGCTTCTTTGGAAGTTTATAATGAGCGTTCGTTTTATACTGGTATAAATCTTCTTCCGTAATGGTTTCATAACCTGCCTGAATTAATTTATCCAAATGTTCACGAAATCTCTCGGGTGTAACGGTCAAGGAATCCGATCGGTTCGGATCGAAATGGTGGTACATGATGACATCAATTTTTTTCGGATGATATAAATATGCGCTTGTGATGGGTTTGATATGGATCAGCAACTTCTTTGTGTCCAGCAAAAGCTCCATCATACTTTTATCCAGGTGGTCAAATTTTATGTTAAATAGTTTGGCAACATCCCTGACAGAGGCGTATACTGTATTCTGAATTTTTTTGGTTGGATTGGATAAGGTAATGGTCTCCCCATTTATTTCACCAATGGCAGATTGAAACCCCAATGTAATAGCACCTTGATTTGTGGAGAAAAAAATTTTTTGTTCGTTGACATCAAAGGATAATTGATTACCGAACTGGCGCCATATTTCGCCTATGGGAATATAGGTAACGCCATTTTCCAAGTATCCGTAGATGACTCTGGTGTTATCATAGGATTCGAAAATGTTGTTTTTTTCTGCATTCACAGGAGCGCTCATCATGAAAATGCAAAAAATGAAACAAAGCGATAATAATTGCAATTTCAGCTTCATAGAATGCTGCCTCCGGATTTATCTTCAATGAATAATATGGTTTTGCTTGATATATCGGGAATGACAACCATTTAATAAAGATTTGCTCCGCATCACGAAAAAAAAAGAACGGGCTGCAACAGGTCTCCAACTTTCAACCTGTCACAACCCGTCTTTCGAATCTTACACAGCTCTCGACTTCTACTCCCCGCCTTTCGCCACCGGATTGTCCTCGTACGAGATCCAGTCGCTCCAACTGCCCGCGTACAGCTTCACATCGCGGTATCCCGCTTCCATCAGCGCCAGCACGTTCGGGCAGGCGGTCACGCCCGAGCCGCAATAGACGATGATCGGCTTGTCCTGCGGCAGCGCCGCGAACCGCTCCGCCAGTTCTTCCGGGCTGCGCCAGCGGCCCGCTTCGTCCAGGTTCTCTTTCCAGAATCGGTTGACGGCGCCGGGGATGTGGCCGGCGTTCCGGTCGATCGGCTCCGTCTCGCCGCGATAACGGGCGGGCTCGCGCGAATCGACAAGCGCGCTCTCCCCGGTCCGGACGGCGTGACGCACCGCTTCGACATCCGCCAGCAGTTCCTGCCGCACGTCCGGCACATACGTCTTTGGCACGCGGATCGGCGGCGCCGCGTCCGTCACCGGGAACCCCGCCTTCTTCCAGGCGGAGAAGCCTTCGTCCATCACATAGACCTGCTCGTGCCCCATGTAGCGCAGCAGCCACCAGAACCGTGCGGCCATCACGCCGCCCTGGTCGTCGTAGGCGACGACCCGCGTGTCGCGGTCAATGCCCGCCTTGCCAAGTTTCGCGGCCAGTTCGGCGATGTCCGGCAGCGGATGCCGTCCGCCATGTTTCCCGACGGGTCCGGACAGGTCGCGCTCCAGATCCATGTAGATCGCGCCGGGAATGTACGATTCCGCATAACTGCGCCGGCCGGCCGCCGGATCGCCCAGCAGAAACCGGCAGTCGACAATGGCCAGATCCGGCTCGTACATTCGCGCAAGCACCCAGCGCATGCTGACGATCGCTCTCATCCGAATACGCCTCCCGCCATCTGATGTTCCGCGTCATGCGTCCGCTTTTGTCCCGGTTTTTCCCGCCGCCGTCCAGCTTTTAATGCCGGCCGGCATCCAGAACGTTATGCTGCATGTTGCTCTGACGGATTGACCGGACCGTGAGCGCCATGACGCCCAGCAGCGCAATGAGCAGCGATGCCGCGGCCGCGATCATCCACAGCGTGCCGACGGCTCCGTAATGATCCATGATCCACCCGGTCGTCCGCGGCAGCAGGGCGCCGCCGACGCCGCCCGACGCGATCAGCAGGCTCGTCGTCCGCTCCGTCATGCCGGGAATGTATTGATTCACGTACAGCAGCGCGACCGCGAACACGCCCGACCAGAGCAGTCCCGCCAGCCCGATCCAGAGCAGCGAAGCGCCGGCGCTGCCCGTCAGCGCCAGCATGACGAGCATGCCCGTCCCCGCCGCGGTGGAAATCAGCAGGTAGCGGAAATAACCGCTGCGGTCCGCAATGCGCCCCGCGAACATCCGTCCGACGACCATCAGCCCCCAGAAGACGCTCAGCGAGGCCGAGGCGGCCGCCTCGCTCATGTCGGTCCGCTCGAGCAGAATGGCCGGCAGATAGTTGCTGTAGCTCATCTCCATGCCGACATAGAGCGCGAAGTAGAGCGTGCCCGCCAGCAGCAGCGGCCAGGCGGCCGGCGCATAGCGGGCCGGCTTCAAGGCCGGCCGGTCTGCCGCCGCGGCTGCCCGGTAGGCGATCAGTTCGTCCACCTTACCGAACGACATGGTCAACCAGAGCAGCATGGTGATGCCCGAGAGGGCGGTCACGATCGGGAACGCCATCTGCCAGACGTCCGCACGGATCAGCAGCCCCGCCAGAATCGGCATGACGAGCGCCCCGATGCCGAAGAACGTCTCCAGCTTCGCCATGGCCGAAGCTTTGCCGTCCGTTACGAATTCAATAATGATTGCGCCAAGCACCGCTTCCGTCATGCCGAACCCGAACCCCGCCAGCGGCGCGGATGCGAGCATCCAGCCCCACGGCAGCAGCAGACTGTAGGCCGCCTCCGCGACGGTCAGGCAGCTGAGCGCCAGAATAAGTGCGCTCCGGCGGCCCAGCCGTCTGGTGACCAGCGGCGCGCCAAGCACGCCAACCAGAAATCCGACAAATTGATTCATGATGAATTGGCCGCCGTCCCCGTACTCAACGCCGTATGCGCCGATCAGCGGCACAAGCACGGCGCCCGCCACGACGTGCGCCATGCCGATGACCATGTAGGACAGGCAGCCGAGCCATATCAAACGATTCATACCCAGCTCCTGATCATCTCCGTGTTCGGACAAATTGCAAATTCTATGCCAATTACCCTTTATCATAACACGGCTGATCGGCAATGTTATAATGAAATCGTGAAATTTTCGTTGAAATTGGCTGCCGCAAGGGGGGTACGGGGATGACGGATATGAAGGCAGAGCACGATGGAGACGGCGGACTCCCCGTGGAGCTGCGCGGCATGCGCATCGTGCCGATGTCGGCCGCCCATGCCGAAGCGATCTGCAGCTGGCGCTATTCCCCGCCGTACGACCGGTTCAACTGGCCATCCTGGGAAGAAATGAGCGCCCGCGGCATCGAGTTCGGCGACCCGTGGCTGCGGGAAACGCAGTACGCCGCCGTGCTGAACGTTAGGGATGAGCTGATCGGCTACGTCCAATTTTTTCCCCTGCTGAAGGTTACCCGACTCGGCCTCGGTCTGCGCCCGGACCTGTGCGGCAAAGGAGCGGGCGCCGTCCTGACCCGGCTCGCCGCGGAAGAAGCGCTCCGGCGCTCTCCCGGCGACGAAGTCGATCTGGAGGTGCTCGCCTGGAATACCCGCGCCATCCGCGCCTACGAGAAGGCCGGCTTCGTTCTGGACGACACTTACTGCCGCCAGACCTCCGCCGGCCCTGAAATGTTCCATTGCATGGTCTACCGGCCCGCTATTCCGCAAGCCCCGAACCATCCGTTTTGACCGCCGCTTCTTCATCCATGATATCGAAGAGCACGATGAGACCCGGCGCAAGCGAAGCGGAGATCGTGCGGATCCATCGGCGCGTGCCGAGATCCGCGTAACTCCGCGAAATGTTCGCGTTCACGCCGACCGCGGGGTGCAGCATGTCGGCCACAAAATACGGCCGCCAGCTCCAGTTCGAGCCGCGGTACTCAGGCTGCCTCACCCAACGGCCGCCCTCGCGCTGGAAGTTGGACGACAGCTGCTCGCCGTCCTCCCGGCACAGATAGACGCGGATGCAGGTATCCGGCAGCTTCTCCGCCAGTCCTTCGACAAGCCGGTCGTACCGGTCGGCATCGTCTGCCGAACCGCCGGCGCTGCCCAGGCCGCTCCGGACGGACTGCAGGCAGCCGGACAGCATCTCGCCGGTTTCCCGCCAGCGGGCTTCCGACCGCCGGACGCTCCGGCGATGCTCCGCCAGTCCCCTGTCCACGATGCCGGCATACCGATCCTTCGGCTGAAAATCCGGCTCGGCCGGCGCGAACAGATACCCTTGCACATACCGGGCGCCCAGCTGGATGGCCCGCTGCAGATCGTCCTCGGTCTCGACGCCCTCGATCAGGAGCGACGCCCCGATCTGCTCGGCGAGGACCGAGTAGCTGCGGAGCACGGCCAGATAGCCGCTGTGGCTTGCGCTGCGCTTCATGAGGTGAATGTCCACCTTCAGAATATCCGGGTGGAGTTCGGCGATCCGATCCGCCGAATTGAACCCGGTGCCGGTATCGTCAATGGCGATCCGGCAGCCGGCGCGGCGATAGATGCCCACGATCTCGCTCAGCCGCTGCATGGAGCCGGCATAACGGTCTTCCGTAATTTCGATGACCACCCGGTCCGTATGGATCCCGTGCCGCTCCAGCATGCGGAGCGTCTGCAGCTTCCCTTCATCCTGGTAGGTCCGGTCGATCCAGGAAGGCTTGACGTTCAGGAACAACAGCGGCCGCTGCGTTTCCGACGCCTGAGCCAGACGGGCGATGGCGCGTTCCCGTATGATGCGGTCGACCCGGACCTGCTCCCGGACATCCACGTTTGCATCCGCAAAGAACGGACCAAGGCTGGCCGCTCCTTCATTCGTCCGGTACCGGCCCAACACTTCATAACCGATCACGAACCGGCTGTCCAATGCCAGGATGGGCTGAAAATAAGGCATCAGATCGCGTTCGTCCAGCATGAAGGGCTGCACCGTATATTTCAGCGACATGGTTTTGAACTCCTTGAGGCGTTAATGTCACATATTTTCACATGCTTACCTTACCTCGATTGTACGGATTCTGTAATTCTTTGTAAAGCATGCGTTCAAATGAGCCGGACGATGCGTCTTTCCCTGTTATTAATGGAAACTTCGATTACATGGAACTTCGGATGGTAGACGACTTTGCCGGCGCCCACGGCAATGACCGGCTGCGCGCCGAGTCCGTAGAACACGTCATCCGCGATGGCTTCCAGCGTCTCGCGCCGCTCCTGTTCCCCCAGCCCGGCCCATTCTTCCGCCTCCATGCCGCACAACCGGTAGCTGTCCTCGATGCCGCCGACCGCTTCGGTCAACTCCCGCAAAATGTCCCCGTACGCCCGACCGTGCCTGACTCCCATTGACATCCATCCCTTCGAAGCCGCAGCATTTTTCCGCGGGCAGAACGCTTCTTCCCGCGGCATTGGCCGGCCGCCGGCCTGCACGGCTGATTTTGTCGGCTCAAAATCTAATAATCTCCACAAGAATGACGATAAATACTATATGGCATGTGTCGATCGAACCCGATTCATGCCGCAATGCGTATCCCAGTCCTACCATCATTTCTTAAAGTCAGTGCGAGGTGTCTTATGGAGAAATCGACCATTACCGGCATCATTCTCGGCATTGTGGCGATCATCGGAGGCATGTTGTTGAAACACGCGCCTCTGGCACAATTGATCAACCCAGCCGCTTACGTCATCATTCTCGTCGGTACGGCCGCATCGCTGTTCATAGCGTTTCCGATGTCCGAACTGAAGAAGTTTCCCGCACTGATCCGAATTCTCTTCAAGAAGCAGGAGCTGGTCTCGCGAGAAGAGTTGATCCGGCTGTTCATGGAATGGGCGACGATCACCCGCCGCGAAGGTCTGCTTGCGCTGGAGTCGCGGGTGGATGACATCGAGGATCCGTTCCTTCGCAACGGCATGCGGATGATCATCGACGGCCAGGACCAGGACTTCGTGCGCGATGTTCTGCTGGAAGAAATCCATGCGACCGAACAGCGGCATAAAGCGGGAGCGCAGATCTTCTCCCAGGCCGGCATGTACGCTCCGGCGCTCGGCGTGCTCGGCGCCGTCATCGGCCTGATCGCCGCGCTTTCGGATATGACCGACATGGCCCAGCTTGCGTACTCCATCGCCGCCGCGTTCATTGCCACAATGCTTGGTATTTTTACCGGGTATGTGCTCTGGCATCCGATTTCCAACAAGCTGAGGCGGCTCTCCCAGCGGGAAACCGAACTTCGGCTCATGATGGTTGAAGGCTTGCTGTCGATTCAATCCGGCGTCTCCACGATTGCCATCAACCAGAAGCTGTCCGTCTTCCTGACGCCGCAAGAACGGCAAGCGCTGCATGAACGCGAGGAACGCGAAAGGGAGGCGAGAGGCGTTGAGCAGACGGCATAGACACGAGGATCACGAAGAGCATCCCAATGAGACCTGGCTCGTACCTTACGCGGATCTGCTCACGCTGCTGCTTGCGCTGTTCATCGTGCTGTACGCCATGAGCTCCGTCGATGCGCAGAAGTTCCAGGAGATGAGCCGGGCGTTCAGCGTGGCGTTCAATTCCGGCATCGGCGTTCTGGATCAATCGGCCGTCGTCGTGTCCGTGGATCAAATGACGAACTCGACCGACATGGTTCGGTTGTCCGGCGGGAAAGAAGGCGTTGCCTCCAGCGAAGCGGCGCGCCGGGCGGAACAGGAGCTTCGGGAGTTCGAGCAGCTGCGCGACCAGCTCAGTCAGTATATCCAGGAAAACAATTTGTCGACACAGCTCGATATCCAATTGAATCATTCGTCCCTGCTCATTACGATCAGCGACAATGCGCTGTTCGCTTCCGGCAAAGCGGACCTCACGCCGGAAGCCAAGGAGCTCGGCGTTGCGATCGGCACGATGCTGAGAAATTACCCGGGCTACGAGATATCCGTCGAAGGGCATACCGACAACCAGCCGATCAACACGGCCGAATTCGAATCCAACTACGAACTCAGCGCGAAACGCGCGATCAACTTCATGAGGGTGCTGATCGAGGCGGGCAATCTCGATCCCCGCTTGGTCAGCTCGACCGGATACGGGGAATTCCGGCCCGTGGCGGACAACGACACGCCCGAAGGCCGCGCGAAGAACCGGCGCGTCGAAGTTTCCATTCTCCGCAAATTCACGGATGCGTCGGCCGTTGAGTCGCTGCAGGTGTCCGGCAATAACGCGGCAGCAACGAAGGATTCATGAGCAGCTATGCCTTGGACCCCCCTGTGCGAAGCGCAGGGGGGTCTTCATCGTCCGCCGGCTCATTCCACCGCGGGCAGGTTGATCGTAACGGTCGTGCCCTTCCCGACTGTGCTGCGGATCTCCATCGTCCCTTGATGGCTCTGGATGATGCGCTGGCTGATCATGATGCCAAGTCCGGTCCCCGACTCCTTGCTGGTCACGAACGGATCGCCCAGCTTCGGAATCATCTCTTCCGATATGCCGACGCCGTGATCCCGGATGGTGATCACGATCCAGCCCGGCTGTTTCCGGGCTTCGATCTCGATCTCGCCGCCCTTGGGCATCGCCTCGATCGCATTTTTCAATATATTGATGAATACCTGTTTCAGATGATTCTCCTCGCAGGCCACCTCGCAGGGCTCGCTGTCGAAAGAAGTGGTGAATACAATATTGCACAGATGCGCCTGACTGTCGAGCAGCGAGATGACATCGCCCAGGATGAACCGCACATCCTGAATCCGGAATTTCGTCGCCTGCGGTTTCGCCAGAATCAGAAATTCACTGACAATCAGATTGATCCGGTCGAGCTCTGACAGCATGATATCGATGTGCCGCTGATTCAGCTTGTTCGTCTGCTGCTGGAGCTGCAGGAATCCGCGCAGTGTCGTGAGCGGATTGCGGATCTCGTGGGCCACCCCCGCGGCAAGCTGGCCGACGGTATTCAGTTTCTCCGCGCGGCGCAGAAGCTCATCCATTTTGTTCCGATTCGTCATGTCGCGCGTAATGCTGGCGAACGCCTGGATGACGCCGTTCCTGTCGCGGATTGCCGAGGTGGTGACGCTGACTTCGAAGCAGGAGCCGTCTTTCCGGCGGCGGATCGTCTCGCGCGCCGGCAGCATCTGGCCGGCAAGCAGCGCTTCCCGGGCTTCGAGCTCCTCTTTCATGCCGCTCTCGGGAACGATCGGCAGACTGCGTCCGATCGCCTCTTCCTCGCTCCATCCGAACATCTGCTCGAACGCCGGATTGACGCGGATGAGCACACCGTTCACATCTTCAATATGGATCGCGTCCGTCGTATGGTGGATAATGGACTCGAGGTGTTCCTTCATCGACCGGTTTTCTTCAAACGCCTTCTTGAGCTTGGCCGTGTAGACGTCCAGGTTCTTCGCCATCGCATTGATCCGTTCGGCCAGCTGGCCGGTCTCGTCTTTGCGGTTCACGGCAAGCGGCGTATCGAATCGTCCGGATGCCACTTCATCCACCTTGCCCAGAATTTGGCGCAGCGGACGGATCAGCACATAAGCGAGCCCGTAATTGATGGCGACCGCTGCCGGGAGAAGGAGAACGGACAGGGAGATCTGATAATTTCGCGTCTCCCTGATCATGCCGTACATGGGCGACAGGTCCGCCGCGATGCGCACGGCAAGCCCCGATTCGGGAAATCCGAACGTGCCGGCAAGCAAGGTCTTTCCTCCGCTTCTGAGCGAGCGGTAAACCTCGCCGCTTCGCATGGCCTCGGCCAGATCGGCCGAATCCGTCCCGCTCGCATGGATGTCGTAGCTGCCGTACAGCAGACGTCCGGTGAGTTCCTGCGATGCAGCGTTCCCCGCTTCCCGCGCGGATGAGGAGCCGGCCCCCCCTTCTTCCGCCGGACGGAATACCGCGATTTCCATGATGTTGCGGTGCAGGGACTGATAATCCTGAATGAGTGCGGTCGGATCCAGGCCGGACGAGTTTTTATCCGGCCCGTCTGCCGATCGCGTTACCCGGGCGGCATGCTCCGTGACGCTTGCGGCGATGTTGTGCATCAGTTCTTGCACTTCGCGCTTCAGGTTGACCCGCATCGCATAATCGTTCACAATGACGGTGAGTGTCTGGAAAATGATCACGATGGTCGATAGGATCAAGGTCAACCTGATCTTGAATGACAACACGGGCACCTCCTTCCATACAGCCAAAACTTGTGGATAACATCGGTATCTCGATTTCCAGGATGTGGACAACTGTGGACAAATCTTTAGTTATCCACCGATTTATGCACAACGTGTTAACAACGAATATCTGTTCGCGGTATAGACAGTCAAAAGTGCAGGATCGAACAGCGGAGGAGGCAGATGAATGAGCTTTGCAGAGGACGATGTGCGCTTCATGCGCGAAGCCATAGAGGAAGCGAAAAAAGCAAAGTCGTTGCGGGAAGTCCCGATCGGCGCAATTATTGTGAAAAACGGGGAGATCATCGGCAGAGGCCACAATCTGCGCGAGACGATGCGCGATCCGACCGCCCATGCCGAAATACTGGCCATCCGTCAGGCCAGCGAGCATCTGAATGCCTGGCGGCTGCTCGATTGCACGCTGTATGTCACGCTGGAACCATGCCCAATGTGCGCCGGCGCCATCCTGCAGTCCCGGATCGCTCGCGTCGTCTACGGAACGGACGATCCGAAAGCAGGCTGCGCAGGCACGCTGATGAATTTGTTGCAGGACAGGCGATTCAATCATCGTACCGAGGTCATATCCGATGTGCTGCGCAGCGAATGCTCCGAATTGCTCACCAGCTTCTTCCGGGCGCTGCGCAATCGTTCATAAGCGTGGGGCTTTTTTGTCGGGAATGGTCAACTCGTCCCGTTGCAGCTGCTGCAGTGCGACGATGAGCCTGTCCGCCTCTTCGCTCAGGGCGAGGACTTCCGGGTCGGTTAGACTTCCTCTTGCTTCCGCAAGTGCGTGCAGACGAAAGCGAAGCGTTTGCAGCTGTCCCAGCAAGCGATCTTTCTTCATCTGCCTCAGTCTCCCCCGATAGAAGTTATGGATTGTGCTTCCATTATACACTTCTTGATCCACAGAATTTGTAAGTTTTTGTCGATTGGACTCCACTTTTTTCTGCCGCTTTTCGACACGAGCATAGTGCCAAGGCTGCATGACTTGCGGCTCCATCCTATGAAAATTGGCATTGCCATTTCAATACAATTTACAGTATAATGAACTTTGCAGATTCTTGAAATATGACTGACATCTATATCGGCATCGAATCAGCAAAGGGCAAACTTGTCGAAAGGCAAGGACGCAAAGCTAAGGGTCTACGGCTCCGCACGAGCTATGATCGCCTGGTTACCGGGATTCGGATGTACCTGTCGCTGCATGTAACGGTAGACCATCCCTGCTAATCGGGGATGGTTTTTTTGTCATACAGGAGTCCCATACAGAAAGGAGTTGTGGAAGGACCATGCCGTTATCCAACACTTCCCCGTCACCGAGAAATTCGTCGACCGGCTCGATGGGATACGACGTCTCGGTGCTGATGGACTCGAAAGCCGTCGTCGAAAAAAAAGGATTTGTATCGACTGGCACGCTGACCTATGTCGCCGGCGAGCTGCTGGAGATTGAATTCCCGCAATACGACCAGTTCATGCTCGGCGAAAAGGTAAAAGTCATGATTTACGCCAAAGGCGGCATCTACGTGTTCGAATCAACGGTGCTCGCGAAGGATCAGGGCGCGCTGGTCGTGCTGAATCCGCCCGAGAATCGCCGCAAATTCCAGGACAAGCGGCAGGATCCGCGGGTACCGGTCAATGAGCAGGCCCGGGTGCTCAGCCTGTATGAATATTCGCGCAAGGTGGAACGGAAGTTCCCGGATCCGCCGACCATCCTGCTGGACAACATCAGCATGTCCGGAATCGGCTTGCTGTTCAACATCGACCTTCCGTTGCAGACGCGGAACCAGCTTCACCTTGAATTGGATCTCGGCAACCGCTTTGAATGCAGGGCGGAGATCATTCATCTGCAGCGCACCAAGGAAGGCATCCGGTGCGGAACGCGCATTATCGAGCTGAAAGATGACCACGCGAATTGGTTGCGTTCCTACATCCTGAGATCCCAGATCGAGGCTTACTACCGCGAGAAGTCGGAGAAACTGCGCAAAGAGATGCTCGGCGAGGAAGGGGAGACTGAATTCGACATCCAGGCCGAACAGACGGAGCCGGTCAAAACGGATCGTGCGCCGCAGACCTACCTGTTCAACGATTCCAGATACGAAGGTTGATGCGGCAACGATTTTCAGGTCGCCGTCCCTTCCTTCGACAGTCGCAATGTGGTATAATACATCTTGCTGCGCGCCCGTAGCTCAGCTGGATAGAGCGACAGTTTCCTAAACTGTGCGTCGTGGGTTCGAGTCCCACCGTGGCGCGCCAGTTCCATAAATCATCTGAACCATAAGAATCCCCCCTCAGAATCGTTTCTGACGGGTGGTTTTTTTTTCTCAATTCCCTCTCCCTCGCACAATCCTCTAACTGTTTCCACTTTAATTTGTTCATCAACTTACTTTTTTCCTTGATTTGTATTTTTTATTTTACATGTTATGATTTGGTATAAAGGTACTGTTTGTTAATTTTTTGTTAAATCTTGTATCGCTAAATCAGCCAACTACACTTATGTTCTCGGAGGGATTAGCAAATGTGGTTTCTGGCTTTGTGGGCGCTGGGCTTGCTGTCGGGATTCACGCATCTTCTCATCACGGGCTTCGGCGACGCCAGCAACATCTCGCACATTCTGCTCTTGCACCAGTTCGTCGTGACGTTCGGCCTGGTGGGCATCATCGGGGTCATCGTGAATATTGCGCTTGCGGATGATACGGCCAGGAAGCTGGGATGGCCGGGCGGACCGTATCAAATCAAATACGGGTTCTCCCAGCTCGGCGTCGGCGTGATGGGCGTAATGGCCATCTGGTTTCACGGTTCTTTCTGGGTAGGCGTTCTGGTCACCATGTACATCTATGGTCTGAGCGGCCTGTGGTCGCATACGCAGGAGATGATCAAGAATCGCAAAGCGGACGCAGGCAACATCGCAAACATCGTGATGGACATCGTCTATCAGGCGTTCATCACCATTCTGTCCATCCAGGCCGGTGGCATCTGGACCAACGCATGAGTAGCCACGGTCTTCATATCGCCTTGAACCATAGAATCGAAGAGAGGAATGATCGGTTTGACCGTCCGGAAAGTCTCGATGACAGAAATGCAAAAAGGCATCTTTCTCGACTGCCAGATCGGCAATCCCGACGCCTATTACATTGCGGCGACAATCCGGATTCGAAACCTCGACGAAGCTTTGCTCGAACAGGCTCTTACGCTTTTGATCCACGAACAGGCAGCGCTGCGATGCTGCGTGGATTTCGTCGACGATCTGCCCGGCCTGGCCGTTCATCGGGAAGTCGAGGTTCCACTGGTCAAATATGACCTCGCTCCGGAGCAAGAAAATCGAGAAGCACGGGCCAGGAACATCATCGAGCAGGAGATGAGCAGGCCTTTCGATTTGTTTCGGCCGCCTCTGTTCCGCGCGGTGCTTGTCAGGCTGGACAAACAGACGCATCTGCTGATGATCTGCATCCACCATCTTGCGGCTGATGGGCTATCCCTAAATATCCTTGCCCGAAAATGGTTCGATTACTATGACGCCCTGGCAAGCGGCCGCTTGATTGCCTTGCGACAGGATGACGGATTCATTGAATTTATCCTGCAAGAGATCGAGAGATTGAACAACGGGAACTGTCACGAACATCGTCAGTACTGGGTCGACAAGATGCGCGGAGCTGAGCCGTTGGCTCTGCAGCCGGACTATCCGGCGTCCCAGTGGATGCAAGGTGTCGGCAGGGAAATGCGTTTTCCGGTTTCATCCAATCTCTTCAAACGCCTGCAGGAAAGGGCGGCCGAGCTTGAAACAACCGGCTTCATGTTCGTCATGGCTGCCTTCGCCCTGCTGCTGCATCAATATACCCGCCAGGAAGACATCGTCTATGCCTCGCCGTTTACATACCGTCCGGACATCTGTCTGGAAGAGACAATCGGTTGCTTCGAGTGGTTCACCCGATTGAAACGGGGGCTGCCGGAGGGTCGCAAATCATCTGTTTTCCTTATCTCGGAGGTTATGCGAATTCGTTCCTCAATCTGGCGGACAAATTGGACGACAGCTATGAGCTATGGGCTCTGAATCCGCCGGGGCACGGCTCCTGCCGGAAGCCTCCCGCTGAAGACATGACGGCCCTGTTGGATCTGATCATAGGCGAGCTAAAGAGCATTCTACGACCCGGAGGCATGCTGTTTGGCCACAGTATGGGCGGCATGGTGGCGTACTTTCTTGCGCAGCGATTGACGGAGTCTTGTCATCCGACACTTATACTGTCCGCCTGCACCACTCCGGCCGAGACCCGGCGGGTATCCCATTTGCCCGATGACAGACTCATTGAACATTTGGCGTCGTACGGCGGCATCCCGCAGGAATTGATGCATGAGAGAAGTTTGCTGCATTTTTTCCTGCCGGTGTTCCGGGCTGATTTCAAAGTGCTGGAATCCGCATCGTCCCTGAACCGGACTCCGCTTGCATGCCCCGCGTACTTGCTGTGGGGCGGCCAGGATCGCATCGTCCCGTTGTCCGCGATGCTTCGCTGGACGGATTATTTCTCCGGAGTAGTCCATCTTGTGCCGGTCAGAGACGGTGGTCACATGTTCATCTCCGACAATACGGAAGCGGTCGCCGACATTCTGGGACGCATCGGCCAAAAACAAAGAATAGACGGCTGAAAGGGGCTTTACATCTGCATGTTGCTGCATTTGCTTAAGCGGGACCTGAACAAGAAGAAAAGCGTCTCCGCCATTCTCTTCGTTTTCGTGTTTCTATCGGCGCTCCTGGCGGCCGCCGGAGCCAACATGATTCGGGAACTGGCCTTGTCCATGAGCGAACTGCTCGTGAAATCGGCCGTGCCGCACTATGTTCAGATGCACAGCGGAACGATCGACGAGCGCGAGATTGAACGCTGGGCGGCGGACACCGGACTTGTAGACATACACCAGACCGTCGAGATGGTCCCGTTGGAAGGCAGCCATATCTATTTCGGCGACCGCGGAACTCCCGAAAGCACCAGCGTCATGGACTTCTATTTCGTCCAGCAGAACGAGAAGTTCGATTTCCTGCTGAACCTCTCGAACGAGCGTGCGGAAGTGGCGGAAGGCGAGATCGCCGTTCCGCTCTTCTTCATGCGGCAGCGGAATCTGTCCGTCGGCGACCGGCTTCGCATCGTGCACCCGGACTTCGTCCGGGAATTCACGATCCGCGATTTCGTCCGTGATGCTCAGATGAACCCTTCCATCATCCATTCGAAGCGCTTCGTCGTCCACCCCGCGGACTATGAATTTCTGAAGCGGCACATCGGTAGCGTCGAATATCTGATCGAGTTTCGTCTGACAGATTCCGGGAAACTCGGGGAATTCAACAAGCTCTATCAGTCATCCAACTTGCCCAAGGTCGGCCCTTCCATCGACCTGAACATGTTCCGCTTGCTGAACGCACTGACGGATGGCGTGATCGCGGTCGTGACGATCTTCGTCAGTCTGCTCCTGATTCTCATCGCGATGCTTTGCGTCCGCTTCACCCTGCTGTCTACACTGGAAGAGGATTATCGCGAGATCGGCGTGCTGAAGGCTATCGGAGCCTCCCGGCGGAACATTCGCAGCATCTACCTGGTGAAATACGTCGTGCTGGCGGCCACAGCATCCCTGTGCGGCTTTGCGGCATCCTTTCCGGCAGCGCACCTGATGGTTTCGAATATCACGCTGTATCTCGGGGGGGCAGAACGCGACCTGCTGTACTTCGTGCTGCCGCTTGTCACCGCCGCCGTCCTGTTCGGCCTACTGCTCCTGTTCTGCATGCTGGTGCTTCGGCGTTTCCACCGGATATCGGCAGTGGAGGCGCTGCGTTCGGGCAGCATCGGGGATGTGAAGATCAACAAGAGCCGCTGGCGGCTGCACCACAACCGGTTCCTGCCCATTCCGGTGTTTCTGGGCCTGAAGAATGTCTTCCAGCGACTTCGTATGTTCGGCCTGCTGTTCTTCGTCTTCGCCGCGAGTGCCTTCCTCCTGCTGGTGCCAATTCATTTTCTCAATACGATCCAGTCGCCCGATTTCGTCTCCTACTTGGGTATCGGCCGGAGCGACCTACGCATTGACCTGCAATATTCGGACCGCATGAACGATCGATTCCGGCGCACGGTCGATGCGATCCGGCAAGACGGGGATGTCGAGCGGTTCTCCCCGCTGGTCACGAGCCGTTTCCGGCTGCTGAACGACGACGGCACCGTCGACCTGCTCAATGTCGAGACGGGCGACTTCACCATTTTCCCGCTAGAGTATGTGCAGGGCGGCGCGCCGTTACGTGACAACGAAATCGCACTGTCGGTGCAGAACGCACGGGAGATGGAACGGCGGGTCGGAGACACGATCCGTCTGCTGGTCGGCGGAGAGGAGAAGGTGATGGTCGTCAGCGGCATCTACCAGGACATTACCAACGGCGGACGCACGGCCAAGGCAAGACTCCCTTATGACCCGGATTCGGTCCTGTGGTACACGATCAGTCTCGATCTCAAGCCGGGCGTAGACGCGAAGACCAAGATCGCGCAATATGAGAAAGCGTTCGAGCCGGCCAAAGTCACCGATCTGAAAGGATACATCCAGCAGACGCTGGGGCAGACGATTGCGCAGCTCCGCAATCTGGCGATTCTCGCATTTTTCGTCTCGATCTTCCTATCCATGCTGATGACGGCCCTGTTCCTGAGCCTGCTGATTGCCAAGGAACGGCCGCATACGGCGATACTGCACAGCATCGGATTTGCGCATCGTCATATTCGAACACAATATGTCACCATGTCACTTGCGGTGCTTATTGCTGGCATCGTCATCGGTACGATTCTGTCCAATACGCTGGGACAGATACTTGTCGGAGCGATCTGGTCGCTATTGGGGGCTTCCAACATCAGGTTTGTCATTGAGCCGGTTCAGGCATATGTCGTTTGCCCGCTGATCCTGATGCTGGTGGTTGTCGTGACTACCTGGATCGGCACTGGTCCGAACCGCAAAGTCAACATCGCCGAAATGATCAAGGAGTAAGGAGAGTGGCATGATGATTCTGCTTGAAGCGGTGAGCGTGTGCAAAACCTACCGAAACGGTAATCAGGAGACCCCTGTGCTTAAGGATATCAACCTGAAGATCCACAAAGGCGAATTCATTTCCGTCATGGGGCCGTCCGGTTCAGGTAAGTCCACGTTGTTGTATGCGATCAGCGGCCTAGACCGGGTGACCTCCGGCCAGGTTTTGCTAAACGGAAGAGACTTGACCAGGTTGAACGAAGATGAATTGGCAAACGTACGTCTGCACAATATCGGTTTCGTGTTTCAGCACATCCACCTGATGCGCAACCTGACGTTGCTCGACAACATCGTCCTGTCCGCCTATCTGGCGGGTCGGCAGGATCGAAAACGCATCAGGCAGAGGGCTGCGGAGCTAATGGAAATGACGGGCATCGCCCACCTGGCTGACCACGACATCACCCAAGTCTCGGGCGGGCAGTTGCAGCGGGCAGCCATCTGCCGGGCGCTCATCAATTCCCCGGACATTCTGTTCGGCGACGAGCCGACCGGCGCGCTCAACTCGCAGTCTGCCCAGGATATCATGCGGCTTCTTGACTACATCAACCGCCAGGGCATGACCATCATGCTGGTCACCCACGATCCCCGGGTCGCAGCATATACCGAACGGGTGCTGTTCATGCTGGATGGACGTCTGGTAGCGGAGAAAAGGCTGAGGAAAGCGATGCATGACAGCCCGGAAGAGCGCAGAATCCGGGAGAATCAGCTGTCCGAATGGCTCATACGGCAAGGCTTCTAGCCGCCGCATAATCACCGCCTCGGCGCAATATGGATGAGTATATCCGAAATCACACCCGGAAAGGGATGGGCATTGTTGGACCAGAACAAGTCGTTTCACAAATTTCTGATCGTCTGGATCGGGCAGTTGTTGTCGATGGTCGGCAGCGGGTTGACCGGCTTTGCGCTGGGCGTATACGCTTTTGAAAGGACAGAAATGGCTACCAACGCCGCCCTGGTTACCTTGCTGTCGTTTCTGCCCTCCATCCTGCTCCGGCCGATAGGCGGCATATTGGCGGACCGTTTCGACCGCAGGCTGATGATGATTATCGGCGATCTCGGTTCCGCGGCCGGCATCGTGTTCATTCTTGCATTCATGATGCTGGGAGAGCCGGAACTGTGGCTTATCTATGCCGGCGTGACGCTCAGCTCCATCTTCGTCGGCATTCAGAGCCCAGCGTACAAAGCCTCGGCTACCGATCTGCTCACCGAGGATCAATACTCGAAGGGCAGCGGACTCGTTCAGTTGGCGGAGTCGTCGCGTTTTCTGCTGTCTCCGTTTCTCGCCGGCCTGATCATGTACTACTTCAGTATCAAATCGGTGCTGATCATCGACATCGCCACGTTCGTACTGGCCGTGCTTACGGTGTTTGTCATCAAGAAACAAATGACGTCGACTCCGCGCGCCGAAGAGAGCGGCCACTGGCTGAAGGAGCTGAGGGACGGCTGGCAGGCCATTGTCACCAACCGGGGCGTCTTCCTGCTGATTCTCATGATTTCGCTGGTCACATTCTTCCTCGGATTCCTGCAGACGCTGATCGGTCCAATGGTGTTGTTCTTCTCGGACGCCAAAACGTTGGGCACGATCCAGTCGTTGTGCGCGGTCGGCATGCTGATCAGCAGTCTCGTGCTCGGGATGTTCAGCGTTGGGCATCGCTATGTGGATATCCTGGTGAGCGGCCTGGTCGTCGCGGGCATCGCCTTCTTCCTGCTCGGGACCACGACGAACATCTACTTCATCACCTTCGCGGGATTCCTGTTCCTGGCGGCGCTTCCCTTCGTCAATATGAGTTGCGACGTGCTTGTCCGGACGAACATCCCCAACGAGAAGCAGGGTCGTGTATGGGGTATTGTTGGCATCCTGTCCCAGCTCGGTTTCATCGTGGCCTACGGCATTTCGGGGCCGCTCGCCGACCATGTTTTCAATCCACTACTGGAAAATGACGGCCTCCTGGCTTCGACGGTCGGCCAACTCATCGGCACGGGTCCGGGCAGAGGCATCGGCTTCATGTTTGTCATCTGCGGCATATTGGTGGTCATTTCGGCACTGCTCTTGTCCAGAATACAGTCCATCCGCACGCTGGCCTTGAATGTCCACATCAATGCCGACACCGGACAAAATCGCGTGGGAGAACAGTTTTGACGGTCATCATCGGATTGGTGCGACTGAGCAACCCGGACCCGCCGTCCCCGCCACTCTGGAGCAGGGCGGCGCGGTTCTTGTCACGGGAGCGACAGGAATCCATCGGCCGCCTGCGGAATCCGGACGACCGGCGGCGATCGGCCGCGGCTGAGACGCTGCTTCGCTTGTTGCTGATGGAGAGGTTCGGGCTGGCTAGCCGCGGGCCAATCCGGCTTGTGCGAAGCGCCGCCGGCAAGCCTTATCTGGAGGATATTCCAAATCTGGAGTTCAATCTTTCCCACGCCGGCCGATGGGTTGCATGCGCCATTGACGTGCAGCCAGTCGGAATCGATGTTGAGCAGATCTTGCCGATTGATGTTGAAGGGATCGCCAGACGTTTCTTCTCACAACAGGAATACGCGGATTTGATGAGGTGGACGGAAGAGGAGCGGCTATCCTGCTTCTACCGACTGTGGACATTGAAGGAAAGCTATCTCAAAGCCGTCGGCACGGGACTGCAGCTTCCCTTGGACACATTCACCGTATCAGCGGTTGACCAGCACGGAAATGAAGGCCCGTTTTTCCGGATCGAACGAAGCGGATCGGAACATTACCGCCTCTTCTCAAGGCGAATTGACGAGGACCATTGGCTTTCCGTCTGTGCAATGCACTCCGAGTTCTCGGAGCCGCTGATCATCCCGGAGACGGAACTGTACACATCATTTTTGCGGCTCGTTGACCGTCGGGGATAGCGCAACCGGCAACCAACCCTCCTGCAGAATGATTTCTGGCGGGAGGGTTGTGTCATCTTCAAGCCACCGTTTCCCTGGCTTCAGACCCCTTTTTGACGGTCAGGCCGATTATGGTCATTTTGATGATGACGGACACTCTCTCTTACTGGAACAGCAACTCTGTATCCGAATTTCCGCCAGGAAGGTGTGCCTCACATCCTGGTTATGAATCATCTTCTTGTCGAACTAAACCCTTCCCTCAAGCGTTCGACCTCGGGTTTATGAACCGTAATGAAACTGCAGCTTGGCGTACATGTCCTCAAGCGTAAACCGCGGATCGATGAAATGGTACCACCGAACAAGACGGTCCTTCTGGTGGTGCACGTAGTGCATGTCTTTCGTCACCCTCGGCGCGGGCACGATCTCGTAACCGTATTCATGATCGTCCAGCAGCACGCTGACTGCCGGCGAATCCCCCAGGCTCCACATCTCGCCTTTCGGCCACCGCGCATTGCCGCCCATTTGATGATTGAAATCGACCAATTGCTGATACAGATACGCTCCGATTGCGCCGCACGGCTTCACCTTGACGGCGAGTTCCGCAATGCTGACCCTGATCGACGAGTAGACGTTGCGTGGAATGACCCAGAGCGGAATATCCGACTGGAATACGACATTCGCCGCGTTGATGTCGTTGCTCAGGTTGAATTCGGGTTCCCCGTTGGGCCATGCTCCTCCGCCGATCCATACCGCGGTCAGCCTGCCGGCAATCGAAGGCTCTTTCAGATAGGCGGAAGCGAGGTCCGTCAGCGGTCCGAGGAAAATGACATAAAGCGGCTTCGGATCGTCCGAAAGCGCTTCGCGGATGATGAGTTCGGCGCCTTCCGACATGACCGGGGTTTGTTCGTTCGGTATCGCTTTTTCCGCTCCCTTGAAAACCCCGATGCGACCCGTCAAATTCATCAGTTCCAGCAGCTTGACGACTTCGTCGTCACTCTCCTGCATGGATGCCGTCGTCCTTCGTTCACCGAAATGAGCCGGGATGATGCCTTTCACGACAAACCGGGGTGTAAGCAGTGCATGGACGATGGCGAACTGGTCGTCCGCTTCGTTCTTTGCGTCCGTGTTGATGATCAGGCGAATCTTTTTCTGCTCGGGCACTTCGAACGGATGTTGCAGCATGACTGCGGGACCTCCTCCTTCCGGAATCTAAACTTCACTTCCGCAGACCGATCAACGCCATCTTTCCATGCTGCAATCGCCCGCGGTCTTGTCTTTCAGCACACATGCATATGATGCGCAGCTTTAAAGCCAAAAAATTCTTTCGCCAAACCCTTTACAACGAGCTCGCCATGTGCTAAAATCATCATTGCTTGTTTGATTCACAGTACTTCGATACAGCACTTCGAGACGTGGCTCAGCTTGGTAGAGCGCTTGGTTCGGGACCAAGAGGTCGCAGGTTCAAATCCTGTCGTCTCGACCATTTTACACACTCACGAAATTGCGGGAATGCCCGCAATTTTTTATTGCCAGGCCGTTACAAGCTCCCCGCTTGCAACGGCTCTTTTTTGTTTCCTTTTTCCGTTATTGACAGCCGGTCAGCCGACAATGTAGCATCAAGATGAACGCGCGTTACAATGGAGGTTACGCCGCATGGCCTCGAGACGGAACGAGATCAACAGCATCGAAATCGCGCGGTTGGCCGGGGTATCGCGCAGCACCGTCAGCCGCGTCGTCAACAACTACCCCAATGTCCCGCCCGAAACGCGGGATAAGGTCATGCGCATCATCGAGGAATACAATTATTTCCCGAACATGTCCGCCCAGGTGCTGGCCGGCAAGAAGACGCGGACGATCGGACTGTTCCTCGTGGATGCCGGCCATGTGGCCAGCGATATTCTCGCGAACATGCTCATCTCCAGCGTCATCGAGAACGCGTCGGGCTGCGGCTACTATGTCCTGACGCATATTCTCCGCAGTACCGCCGACGGGGATGCGGTCAGACGGGTGAAAGAAATTTTCTATCAGCGCCGCATCGACGGAGGCATCTTCATCGGCGCGCCCAACGAAGAGCCGCTGATCGAATCGCTCATTGCCGAAGGGTTCGCCGTCGGCATCGTTGACCAGCATCTGCCCGGCAAGTCCGACCCGAACCGCCTTGTCGTGAACTTCGACAATGCGACCGGCATGGAGCTGGCGGTCGGCTATCTGGCAGAGCTGAACCACCGCAATATCGGCATTATCAACGGCGCGATGAACCGCTTCTCGGGACCGGACAAGTACGAATCGTTCTGCCGCGCGATGGAGCGCCGCGGGCTTGCGGTCAACCCGGATTGGGTGCTGCCCGGCGACTTCCACGAGCCGGCCGGGTACGAAGCCATCAACCGGCTTCTGGCGAGCGGCAAGCCGCTGCCGACCGCGATCATCGCCGCGAACGACAGCGTCGCCTTCGGCGCCATGAAGGCGCTTAAAGCGCACGGCCTGCGCGTGCCCGATGATCTGTCGATCATCGGCTTCGACGACCACGTGCTGAGCGCCATGCAGCAGCCAGCGCTCACGACGGTTCGCGTCGATTTCAAATTGCTGATGAAGCAACTCACGGACGGATTGATCCGCTACATCGAAACGGGCGCCGCCTTCTCCGAACCTTATGTCGCGCCCTCGGAGCTGATCATCCGCGATTCGTGCCGGAGTCTGTAAGCGCCGGCTTTTTATTGACCATTGTGAACGCGCGTTTACAAGCCGTATGGACTCGCAAGATCCCGGGCACGGTATGAAGGCATGAGGTATGACAATGCTCGCCTGTCCCGCATTCGCAGCCAGGCCGCATTCTGATTCATACACCCATTTTGAACGAGAAGGAGTGTCATCATCCATGGCAGAAAATGTTCTGGGCACGAAAATCGTCACGCAAATCGGCATTCTCGTCCACGACATCGAGAAAACCGCGCAGGCATGGGCCGATTTCTTCGGCATCGAGAAGCCGAAGATCATCGTCACCGATACCGTCGATATCGCGCAGACGGAATACCGCGGCGCATCGACGCCCGCACGCGCGAAGCTTGCATTCATCGATGCCGGACAGCTGCAGATCGAGCTGATCGAGCCGGACCATGAGCCGAGCACCTGGCGCGAATATCTCGACCAGCACGGCGAAGGCCCGCACCATATCGCCTTCGTCATCGACGGCATGAAGGAGAAGGTGCTCAAGCTCGAGGGCCTCGGCATGCCGCTGATTCAGAAAGGCGAGTACACCGGCGGACGCTACGCGTACATGGACACGTTCCCGCAGCTCAAGGTGCTCGTCGAACTGCTCGAGAACGACAAGAAATAAGGCTCCGGCCGCACACCAAAAGGAGACATCATGGACCGCATCGACAACCACAACCCGGTCAAAATCGGCATTGTCGTGGATGATATCGAAGCCGCCGCCCGAAAGTACGCCGAACTGTTCGGCATCCCGATGCCGAAGATCAGCGTGCCGGATCCGGACGCGCCCGTCACCCATACGCCCGACAGCTATACACTGTATCGGGGCGAATACGTCCCGGCGCGGACCAAATTCGCCAACCTGCAGATGGGACCGGTCACCGTCGAACTGCTCGAGCCTTATGATGAGCCGAGCCCGTGGAACGAGTTCAGACAGAAGCACGGACAGGGCGTCCACTTTATCACCTTCACGGTGAACGGCTTCGAGCGGCACATCGAATTCGTCGAGTCGAAAGGGTTGCCGCTCATTCACAAAGGCGAGTACGGCAGCGGACGCTACAGTTACTTCGATTCCGAAGACGTTCTCGGCGTTGTGCTCGGATTGCAGGAACTCGGCAAGAAGCAGGCCTGATCCTGTTCTGATCACCGCAAACAAGGGCCGATCCACCGGCGCAGCCGGCGGTTCGGCCCCTGTTGTCTTTTTACGGATTGTTCAGGATGCGAAAGCGGAGAAGAGCGACTGCAGGAGTTCCTCCATGGTCAGCGCATCCTCGGGGATCTCGTGCTCGAACTTAACATCCTTATTGATATTGTCATACCGGATGTCGAACGAAAAGCCGATTTTCGTCGTTTCGCCGTCTTCCGCCGCCTCGAAGCTCGCCTTGAGCTTCTGATAGACCAGCTTGTCGCCTTTGATTGCCGACGTCACGCTGATTTCATGAACCGTAAGGTTCTGCTTCAAGGCTTCCAGTTCGTTGCGCAGCGATTCCGGGTCTTTCGCCGCAAGCTCTTCCTTCGCCCGCTTCAGCTCTTCTTCCGTCAATTGCAGCTCGGAACGGTAGTCCTCGGACGCGAGCAACAGATCGATGATTTCGGGCATGATGTTCTCGGCAAACGCCTGCATGAAAGCGTCGAAATTGTCCTGCGCAATGCTGAATTTGATGAACCGGTCGGCCTTCAGATCGCCGGGCAGGCCCGGGACATCCTCCTTTTTCACTTCCCGGAAGAAGTGCTCTTCATCCAGATGCGAGAACACAATGCCGAGCGCCTCGCCCGCCAGCTTCCGCTGCACTTCGACATTGAAGGCCGGCAGCGCTGCGCCTTCCCCTTCCGCCAGTCCGGCGGGATCGATCTCGACAAATTTGCCTGCCGCGTCCCCGAGCGGCAGCATCGGGATGGCGGGAATCTTCGCATACACCTTGTCGTTGGCCCAAATGAGCGGCACTTCGAACGACACGGCCAGGTCGCCCGGGATCGTAAGCTTCAGAATCGCCTCCAACTTGAGCGGGTCCCGGGTGTATGCGCCGCGGATGGAGAGCGACGTATTCTCTATCATGCCAAGATACGGCAGAACCGCTTCGTTCTGCGCGCTCGGCGGCAATTCCAGTTCATCGATGGCGAGAGAACCGTCGAATGTGAAGGATTTCATCTCCATCGATGCCGCCCAGGCCTTCTGCAACGCTTCTTTCGGCGGCGTCTTCTTCCCGCAGGCCGTCACCGCCAGAGCGGCTGCCAGCAGGGCGACAAGCAGCACGGCCAGCCGGCTCTTGTTCATCTCCCTACAAACCCCTTTCCTTATCCACATAACTTCCTTATTGTAAACGATTCGCAGAGGCGCGGAAAGTGGGCGCTGCCGATCCGGAACCAATTTTTTTAAAGCATTTTCGGTTGACGGAGCTGTTTCTCTCTTCGCAAAAGGCATTCAGCAAGGTAGGATAATGAGAGAAGATCACGGAAAGGATGGTCAGGATGGCGCTCTCATTTCGGCTCGTCACAACAAGTGAGGATATTGAGGCCGCGGCGCAATTGGCCGATAAAATCTGGAGGGAGTATTACATCGGCATCATTTCGGCGGGACAGATCGATTATATGTTGGACAAGTTTCAGTCCGTCCGTGCGATTGCCGACCAGATTGAGCATCAGGGCTATGAGTATTATCTGATGCAGGCAGACGGGATCCATGCGGGTTATCTGGCGATCAAGCCGGAGGATTCGAAGCTGTTCCTGAGCAAGTTCTACCTGCTCAAAGAACATCGGGGTCGAGGTTACGGAAGCCGGGCGATCCGCTTCCTGGTGGACCTGTGCCGGGAGCGCAAGCTGCATGCGATCTGGCTGACCGTGAATCGGCACAATGCTTCTTCCATTGCGGTATATGAGCGAAACGGCTTCCGGACCGTGCGGACGCAGGTGGCGGACATCGGCGGAGGCTATGTCATGGACGACTACGTGATGGAGAAAGAGGTTCCGCTTGTCGAAGCGTGACGAAATGAACCCGGCTTGGCCGGGTTCATTTGTTCAAGAACCTTCCCCGTGGTTCTGCCTGGAGTGGTTGCGGTTCTTCACCTTCTTGGAGCCGGACAACGGTTCATTCACCATGCTGTCCTGCGCATTATCCCGTTCGGCATGGCCTTGCCCCGGCCGGGGAACGACCTGCGACTTCGGCTTCGTCAACGTCGGCCCTCCTTCCTCCTAGGCATGGGTCAGATCATGCAGCGACTGGGCGCACTCGTGCAGATGGCGCCGATAATCGGCAATCAACTCCTGAATCGCATCGGCATGCTCATCAACCGATCGCCCGCCGCTTTCCACATCGACAAGCTCCACGTCGATTTCCCGGCTGTCCAGGTAACGGACGGCGAAATCAAACTCGTACATTTGATGGCCGGCCGCATGAATGGTAACGCGCAGCGATTTCGGATCGGCCTCATCCGCCCATACTTTGACCGAATCCCCCGCATTCAGCCGCTCCGGCAGCGTGCGCTGCCAAGCCTCGACCAGCTCGTTTTGCGGCACGGACAATTGGTCTTTCCTTGTCATCGAAACACCTCCGCTTCTGACCACCGACGGGATCAAAGCTATTGTGCCCCGGGCTTCGGCATAAAAAACACCCCGCTCGCGCCGCAATCAAAAAGCCGACCCCTAAGATCAGGATCGGCTTGATGCTATTTATGGCGGAGAGAGTGGGATTCGAACCCACGTGGGCTTGCGCCCTAACGGTTTTCAAGACCGCCCCGTTATGACCACTTCGGTATCTCTCCGCGTACAAGAAGCACAGAACATTGTATCACAAGCCGCAACCGGCTGACAACCGGCTGCGGCCTGTAAAGCTCAGGGTATGTCAAGCAGGCCGGATCGCATTAAGTCCGCCCATATACGGACGAAGCGCCTCCGGAATCAGTACCGAACCGTCTTCCTGCTGATAGTTCTCGAGAATGGCGGCGACCGTCCGGCCGACCGCGAGCCCCGAGCCGTTCAGCGTATGGATGAACTCCGGCTTGCCCTTCGGTTCGCGGCGGAAGCGGATGTTCGCCCGGCGAGCCTGGAAGTCCTCGAAGTTCGTGCAGGACGAGATCTCGCGATAGGTGCCGTAGCTCGGCAGCCACACTTCAATATCGTAGGTCTTCGCCGAGCCGAAGCCCATGTCGCCCGTGCACAGCACGATGACGCGGTAGGGCAGACCGAGAGCCTTGAGCACCTGCTCCGCTTCCGCCGTCAGCGTCTCCAGCTCCGCATACGAATCCTCCGGCTTCACGTACTTCACCAGCTCGACTTTGTTGAACTGATGCTGCCGGATGAGGCCGCGCGTATCACGTCCGGCTGCGCCGGCCTCAGCGCGGAAGCAGGCGGAGTAGGCGACGAATTTCTTCGGCAGATCCGAAGCTTCCAGGATGGTCTCCCGGTACAGGTTCGTGACCGGCACTTCCGCCGTCGGAATCAGGTAATAGTCCTGCCCGTCGATCTTGAACAGATCTTCCTCGAACTTCGGCAGCTGGCCGGTGCCGATCAGGCTGTCCCGGTTCACGATGTAGGGCGGCAGCACTTCCTCGTACCCGTGCCGATCCGCATGCAGATCCATCATGAAGCTGATCAGCGCGCGCTCCAGCCTTGCGCCGAGCCCGCGGTAGAAGACGAACCGCGAACCGGTGACGCGCGCCGCCGATTCGAAATCGAGAATGCCGAGCCGGTCGGCGATCTCCCAGTGCGACTTCGGCTCGAACGGGAATGCCGGAGGCTCGCCGTGCCGGCGAATCTCCACATTGTCCTCTTCCGACGCGCCGACCGGCACGGATTCGTGCGGAATGTTCGGAACGGCGAGCAAGATGCGCTCGATCTTCGCCTCCAACTCCCGCACTTCATCGTCCAATGCCTTGATCCGGTCGCCGACCTCGCGCATCTCGACGATCAAAGCTTCGGCGTCGCCGCCTTCGCGCTTGATCTTCGCCACTTCCTGCGACACCGTGTTGCGCCGGTTCTTCAGCCGCTCGGTCTCGGTCAGCAATTCGCGGCGGCGCTGGTCCAGCGCCGGGAAATCGGCGATCAGCTCCTCCGACGCGCCGCGATGCACCAGCGCTTGCTTCACTCTGTCATAATCGCTGCGGAGCAGCCTGACGTCCAACACGTTCGTCTATACCCCTCTCTACTTCACGCTCTTCTCTGCGGCCGCTTCCTCGGCCATGGCGACGAAGTAAGCGTGCAGGGCGCTGTCATCCGTCAGCTCCGGATGGAACGAGCAGGCGAGCAGACGGTTCTGCCGTGCGGCGACGATCTCGCCCTTGTACACCGACAATACCTCGACGTCCGGCCCGACCTCCTTGATGAGCGGTGCGCGAATGAAGACCGCCCGAAGGGGCCGGTCAAGTCCGGCGACCTCCAGGTCCGTCTCGAAACTTTCGCGCTGCCGGCCGAACGCATTGCGCACGACCGTCATGTCCATCAGGCCGAGGTGGGCTTCCTCCCCGCCGTCAATCCGCTGCGCGAGCACGATCAGCCCGGCGCAGGTGCCGAAGATCGGCTTGCCATCCGCCGCGAACTGACGGATGGCTTCGATGAAACCGTATTTGCGCATGAGCTTGCCGATCGTCGTGCTCTCCCCGCCCGGAATGACCAGACCGTGCAGCTCCGAAAGCTGTTCAACCCGCTTGACGGCGACGGCTTCCGCTCCCGCTTGTTGAAGCGAGCGGATATGTTCCGCGACGGCGCCTTGCAGCGCCAACACGCCAATTTTGATGGTCAAAGTGGATCCCTTCTTCCCTCGAGGGCCCGATTACACGCTGCGATCCTGCATCCGGTCGTAGCCGGTCAGCTGCGAGATCTCGATGCCTTTCATCGGCGTGCCCAGATTTTTGGACACTTCGGCAATCAGCGCGTAGTCCTCGTAATGCGTCGTCGCTTCCACGATCGCGCGGGCGAATTTCTCCGGATTGTCCGACTTGAAAATGCCCGAGCCGACGAACACCCCGTCCGCGCCGAGATGCATCATGAGCGCCGCATCGGCCGGCGTCGCCACGCCGCCCGCCGCGAAATTGACGACCGGCAGCTTGCCGTTCTCGTGAACATAACGCAGCAGATCGTACGGCACGCCGAGCACTTTCGCCTCGTTGTACAGCTCGTCTTTCGACATATTCTGCACTTTGCGGATCTGGCTCATGATCAGCCGCATGTGGCGGACCGCCTCGACGATATTGCCCGTGCCCGGCTCGCCCTTCGTCCGGATCATCGAAGCGCCCTCCTGGATGCGGCGCAGCGCCTCGCCCAGATCCTTCGCGCCGCAGACGAACGGCACCGTGAACTGGTGCTTGTCGATATGATAGACTTCATCCGCGGGCGTCAGCACTTCGCTCTCGTCGATGTAGTCGACGCCGAGCGCTTCCAGCACCTTCGCTTCGACGAAATGCCCGATCCGCGCCTTCGCCATGACGGGAATCGAGACGGCCTTCATGACCTCTTCCACGACCGTCGGATCGGCCATCCGGGCGACGCCGCCGGCGGCGCGGATATCCGCGGGAACCCGTTCAAGCGCCATGACCGCCACGGCGCCGGCCGCTTCGGCGATCTTCGCCTGCTCGGCGTTCATCACGTCCATGATGACGCCGCCCTTCTGCATTTCGGCCATGCCGCGTTTCACGCGAGTCGTACCGGTTTCCATGTCTTCAAGTTCCTCCCACTCGACACGTAGTGTCCGAATTCGTACTAAACCTATATTTTAAATGAACGAGCCGACGCCGGCAACTGCGCAGAATATGCGTCCGGTCGGCGTTCTACCCGGTGATGCCCTTGAACAGATTGCGGAAAAATTCGCCGATGCCGCGGAACATGAGCCGCCACCAGCTGCCCTTCTTCGCTTCCTCGCCCGTGATCAGGTTCACCGTCTTCTCCAGCTTGCTCACGCCGTCGGTGTAAACATAGGTGACGGTGCCGACTTTCGTGCCCGCAGGAAGCGGCGCCACGAGCTCTTCCGGCGGCAGGACTTCAAGATTCGACACTTCGATCTGCGGCTCGACGCCTTTGCGGACGAGGAAGGTGACATCCGATTCGGTCACGACCGGCACTTCGGTCTTGACGCCTTTCTTAATCTTGACCTTTTCCACCGATTCTACAACCGATTTCGGGGCCACGACCGTCTTCATCTCGAAATTGTTGAACCCGTAGTCGAACAGCTTCGCCGTCTCCAGGAACCGCTCGCCCATCGAGTCGGTGCCCATCACGACGCTGATCAGCCGCATGTCGCCGCGTTTCGCCGTACCCGTGAAGCAGTAGCCCGCTGCGCTGATGTAGCCGGTCTTCATCCCGTCGACGCCTTCATAGGCGTACTGACGGAAGTTCGTTACATCTTTGTTCCCTTCGAGCATCCAGTTGTAGTTGATCATCGGATCCTTGTCCCGCTCGCGGAATTTGTACTGCGTGATGCTCGAATATTTCAGGAACGTCTCGCCGTGCTGCTGCAGAATGACCCGCGCGAGCTTCGACAGATCGCGGGCCGAAATCACCGTGTCTTCCTGCAGGCCGGTCGCCCCTGTGAAGTGCGCCGTGGACAGCCCGAGCTCACGCGCCGTGTCGTTCATGATGTCGACAAATGCGGCTTCCGATCCGGCGATGTAGGATGCGAGCGCGACCGTCGCGTCGTTGGCCGAGCCGACGGCCATCGCAATGTACAATTCCTCAACCGTATGCTTGTCGCCCTCAGCCAGATAGATCTGCGAACCGTCGGCCGGCGTCGAAGCCGCCTCCTTGCTGACCGACACAACGTCCGACCAGTTCAATTTGCCCTCCGCAATCCGGCTGAGCACGATATATTCGGTCATCAATTTCGTCATGCTGGCAGGCGGTCTGGGCTGATCCGCATTGCGTTCATACAGGACTTGTCCCGTCTCGAAATCGATCAGGATGGCCGCGTCAACCGATTCGCCGAGTTGGAACGTCGTTCCCGATACCGTCGCCGTACCTTCTTCCGCCAGGACCGCAGGCACGGCCCCGAGCGCATACACAACGAACAACACGGCCAGAACAGCTGCCAAGGTCCGCATTCGGACAGACCGTTTCCCGTGGTCGTTCAACTCCGTTTCCCCTTTCTCCCCGTGTCGTATCGTCCCTAATTGTATCACAGTCTTTCCGGGCAGAAAAACCGGGAATCCCGAAAGACCGCCAGCTCCGCACGGCGCCCGCATCTACAGAAAAACGCGGACCTTGTCGAGTCCGCGTCCCGTTGCAGGGTGTGCGCAGCAAGTGCGATTCCGGGAAGCCGCTTGTTACAGCGAATAGTTCGGCGCTTCCTTCGTAATCTGCACGTCGTGGGGATGGCTCTCCCTGAGGCCGGCGTTCGTAATCCGGATAAATTGCGTGTCGTTGATCAGCTCCTGGATGTTGCGCGCGCCGCAGTAGCCCATGCCGGCGCGCAGCCCGCCGATCAGCTGATGGACCGTGTCGGCCAGCGGGCCCTTGTACGGCACCCGGCCTTCGATGCCTTCCGGCACGAGCTTGCTCTCGTTCTCCTGGAAGTAGCGGTCGCCGCTGCCTTCCTTCATTGCGCCGAGCGATCCCATGCCGCGGTAAACCTTGAACCTCCGGCCCTGGTAGATCTCCGATTCGCCCGGGCTCTCCTCCGTGCCCGCGAACAGGCTGCCGATCATGACCGCGCTGGCGCCTGCCGCGATCGCCTTCGTAATGTCGCCGGAATATTTGATGCCGCCGTCCGCGATGATCGGCACGCCGTATTGGCGCGCCACCGTCGCGCAGTCATAGATCGCCGTAATCTGCGGCACGCCGATGCCGGCGATGACCCGGGTCGTGCAGATGGAGCCCGGCCCGATGCCGACTTTGACGATCGAAGCGCCGGCTTCGATCAGGTCACGCGTCGCTTCGCCCGTCGCCACGTTGCCCGCGACGATCGTCAGGTCCGGATACAGCGCGCGCAGCTTGCGGACCGTCTCGATGATATTGACGTGGTGGCCGTGCGCCGAATCGACGACGATCACGTCGACGCCGGCTTTGACCAGCGCCTCCGCCCGCTCGAAGGTGTCCTTGGAAATGCCGATCGCGGCGCCGCAGAGCAG
This sequence comes from Thermobacillus sp., assembly GCF_003390775.1. Taxonomy (NCBI): domain Bacteria; kingdom Bacillati; phylum Bacillota; class Bacilli; order Caryophanales; family Paenibacillaceae; genus Thermobacillus; species Thermobacillus sp. Next base: position 98,633 of record NZ_QEWA01000040.1, read on the forward strand.
CCGTCCCTGCGCGTCCTTCGCCGCATTCGGGAACTGGATCGCCTTCTCGATGTCCTTGATCGTGATGAGGCCTTTCAGCACGTTGTTCTCGTCGACGAGCGGCAATTTCTCTATCTTGTGCCGCTGGAGAATCCCTTCGGCCTGCTGCAGCGTCGTGCCGACGGGCGCCGTCACGAGGTTGTCGCGGGTCATGACTTCCTTGATCTTGATCGAGTAGTCATGGACAAAACGCAGGTCGCGGTTCGTCAGAATGCCGACCAGCTTGCCGTCGCCATCCACGATCGGCACGCCCGAGATCCGGTACTTGCCCATCAGTTCCTCGGCGTCGTAGACGTGATGCTCCGGCGTCAGCGAGAACGGGTTCGTGATGACGCCGCTCTCCGAGCGCTTGACCCGGTCGACTTCTTCCGCTTGCTGGGCCGCCGACATGTTCTTGTGGATGATGCCGATGCCGCCTTCCCGCGCAATCGCGATCGCCATTGCCGACTCCGTCACCGTGTCCATGCCCGCGCTGATGAGTGGAATGTTCAGCTTCACGCTGCCGCTCAGCTTGACGGATACGTCGACTTCCCTCGGCAGTACCTCCGATTTGCGCGGAATGAGCAGCACGTCATCGAACGTCAGCCCTTCCTTGGCAAACTTCGTTTCCCACACAGTTGGTTCCTCCTCGATGATGCGGACCCGAAGGTCCGGTTCGACACATTCCGGCGGCCGGATACCGCAGGCCGCAGCCCGCGCGGCACCGGCTCCCTGTGTATATTGTCGTTATATTATCAAAGCGGTTTTGGGCCTGTCAAGGACAGTCGGGATGCCCCGAAACGCGCTTCGGCGTCAGCGGTAATCGTACGTGCAGGACGAGTTCCAGAGCAGAAATTGCTTCACGCCCGCCTCCTCGGCGGCGCGGATCTGCTCGCGGATCTGCCTCGCCCGGTACGGCTGGTGCGGGCGCAGCCAGGCGGCGGTGAACGCCTGGAGCCACGGCCGGATCTTCGCGGGACTTGCGCCCTCCGCCGAAAGCACCCGGTTGCGCTTGCCGGCATCATCCAGGGCATGCCGGACGACGGCCGACGGCGCCAGGTCGGGGTGCCGGATGCCGTACGTCCCCCCGGCGTAATGGGACGGGTAGACCATCGGGGAGATGACATCCACCGCCGGGGCGATCTCCCGCCACGTCTGGCCGATGCCCATGTCGTCACGCGCCGTCGTGACCAGGCCGAACACGTCCGCCGACAGCGCCGTGCCGGTTGCATGCAGCGCGCTGCGCGCATCGCGGAGAAACCGGCCGATCGCTTCCCGCTTCGTCCACCCTTCCGGGTTGCGGTAGCGGACGACGCGGTCCATCGCTTCCCCGTTGTCGGGGAACCGGACATAGTCGAACTGGATTTCGTCGAATCCGAGCGCGGCCGCTTCCTTCGCAATGGCGATGTTGTAGGCCCGCACTTCCGGCCGGTACGGCTCGACCCAGGGCTGCCCTTTCCGGTCCCGCCACAGCGCGCCGGACGCCGTATGGAACGCCCATTCCGGCTTCGCGCGAGCCAGCAGCGGATCCTTGAACACGACGACACGCCCGATCGTATAGATCCGCTTCGCCTTCAGCCGCCTGAGCAGGCCGGCCATGTCGCGGACCTGCGCCCCGCGGTCGGCGCCGACGGCGCGGACTTCCGGCAGCGACGACCGGTAGGTCAGCTGGCCGTAGTCGTTCTTCACGTCGATGACCATCGCGTTCAGGTCCGTCTCGTCGACGAGCCGGATCAGCCGCTCCATCGGCTCCTTGCTGCCGGCGATCCAGCCGGAGACATAGATGCCCCGGATGTCGTCCGGAATCGCTGGCGCATCGGAGCCGGCACGGCCGCGGGGTTCAAATGCGTCCCGCTCGGCAGACCGCCGAACCGGCGCGGACTCGTCCGCCCTGCCATTCGGTTTTGACGTTTCCGTCTTGGACGGATGCTCCGCCCCGGGATCCGCCTGCACGAACTCCGACATCCGTTGGTCCGCCGGCTGACGTTCCTTCCGCCGATCCTCCGATCCATCCCCGGCCGCGCAGCCGCCGGCCAGCAGCAACGCCGCGGCGAGCGCCATTCCTCTCACCGTGAGCGCACGTCCTGTCATGGGCGTTCCTCCGCAACGTGGTGTGCCTTTAGTATGGGCACGCAGCCTCGTCCAGTTGAGAAGGAGATTCCGCCAGCTTAGGAAGAAATCGCTCGCCGCCGTTCTGCACAACAAAGACCGCCCGCAACAGCTGCAGGCGGTCTCAAGCCAACAAGCGTTATTCGCCGGCGCGATCCCGCATATGCGGGAACAGCAGCACATCCCGGATCGACGGCGCATCCGTCAGCAGCATGACCAGACGGTCGATGCCGATGCCGAGCCCGCCGGTCGGCGGCATGCCGTATTCCAGCGCGCGCAGGAAATCCTCGTCCATTTCATGCGCCTCGTCGTTGCCTTGCTCGCGTTCGGCAAGCTGCGCCTCGAACCGTTCGCGCTGGTCGATCGGATCGTTCAGCTCGGTGAACGCGTTCGCATGCTCCCGCGCGACGATGAACAGTTCGAACCGGTCCGTAAAGCGCGGATCTTCGTCATTCTTCTTCGCCAGCGGCGAGATCGCCACCGGATGGCCCGTGACGAACGTCGGCTGGATAAGCGTGTGCTCGCAGAACTTTTCGAAGAACGCGTTGACGATATGGCCGAACTGCATGTGCGGCTCGACCGGCACGCCGTGCGCCTTCGCCAGTTCATGCGCCTCTTCGTCGCTCATCTGCTTCGTGAAGTCGATGCCCGTCGCTTCCTTGACGAGCTCGACCATCGAAACCCGGCGCCACGGCGGGGCCAGGTCGATCTCCATCCCCTGGTACGTGATCTTCGTCGTGCCGAGCACGTCCTGCGCGATATGCGCGATCAGGTTCTCGGTCAGCGTCATGATGTCGCGGTAGTCGGCGTAGGCCTCGTACAGCTCCAGCATCGTGAACTCCGGATTGTGGCGCGTCGACACGCCCTCGTTCCGGTACACCCGGCCGATCTCGTACACCTTCTCCAGGCCGCCGACGATCAGCCGCTTCAGATGCAGCTCGATCGCGATCCGCATGTAGAGCTGCATGTCCAGCGCGTTGTGATGCGTGATGAACGGCCGCGCCGCCGCGCCCCCGGCGATCGCGTGCAGCGTCGGCGTCTCGACTTCGAGATAGCCGTGGCTGTCCAGATAGCGCCGCATCGATTGGATGATGCGGGAACGGGTGATGAACGTCTGCTTCACGTCCGGATTGACGATCAGATCGACGTAGCGCTGCCGATAGCGCAGCTCGACGTCTTTCAGCCCGTGATACTTGTCCGGAAGCGGCAGCAGCGACTTCGTCAGCACCTCCAGCTCCTGGACCTTGACGGAAGTCTCGCCGGTCTTCGTCTTGAAGACGGTGCCCTTCACCCCGATGATGTCGCCGATGTCGAGCATCGAGAACGCCTTGTACGCCGTCTCGCCGACCGCGTCCTGACGGACGTAGATCTGGATCCTGCCCGACAGGTCCTGGATGTGGGCGAACGACGCCTTCCCCATGGACCGCTTCTGCATGATCCGTCCGGCGATGCTGACGGATACCTGCTTCGCCTCAAGCTCCTCCGTCTCCAGCGCATCGTACGCGTCCAGAATCTCCTGCGCCTGATGCGTCCGCTCGTACTTCCGGCCGAACGGGTCCAGCCCGAGTTTCCGGAGCTCGTCCAACTTGCTTCGCCGGATGCGGAGCAGCTCGCTCAATTCCTGCTCCTGTCCGGCCGTTTCCACACTGCCGCCTTGCTGCTGATGATCCAAATGTCCCAACTCCTTGTTCAGATAGCCGATAAGCGAACTTATGGGCGGAATGACTTACAAGTCCACATCGTCGGAAAAAAAAGCTTCCGGAGGAAGCTTTTGCACCATGCCCTTATGCCCTTCTCACTTCTTGATGTCGACAATCTTGTATTTGATGATGCCCGCGGGTACATTCACGTCGACGACGGTTCCCTTCTTCTTGCCGAGAATCGCCTTGCCGACAGGGCTTTCGTTCGAAATCTTGTTCTGCGACGGATCCGCTTCCGCCGTGCCGACGATCACATACTCCATCGTGTCGCCGTACTCGACGTCTTCCACCGTCACGATCGAGCCGATGCTGACCGTGTCCGTGTCGATCTCGTCGTTGTTGATGATGCGGGCGTTGCGAAGCATTTTCTCCAGGGTGATGATTCGCCCTTCGATGAAGGCCTGCTCGTTCTTGGCGTCTTCATACTCGGAGTTCTCGCTGATGTCGCCGTAGCCGATGGCGATCTTGATCCGCTCTGCCACCTCGCGCCGCTTCACCGATTTGAGGTTTTCCAGCTCCTCTTCGAGCCGTTTCAAACCGTCTTGCGTAAGAATGATTTCTTTGTCGCTCATCTAACGATTCTCCCGTCGTAGCGAATTTTCATACCCTATAAGAACTGAACTCGCTATAATATATTGCCGCTCCGGCCGGTCATGACACTTGCAACTACCCGCTTGCCTGCGGTCGGGTCAATGTTATTGCATGATTATAGGTCATACCCGTCGGGTATGTCAATCTCGCCGGGGTGCCTGCCTGACGCCCCGGCGGAACCGCGAAGCCGCGCGGACCAGCCGCGCGGCCGTTCATGATTCAGGCGGTGCCGACCGTCTCCTCCAGCGAGTCGACGTAGTCGTTCAGGATGCTTACCATGCGATCCCGGCTTGTCTCTTCCATGATCTGATCCTTCACGCGGGCGGCCCGCGGCAGTCCCTTCAGGTACCAGGCGAGATGCTTGCGCATCTCCCGGACCGCCTGCGCCTCGCCCTTCAGCGCGATGAGGCGGTCCATGTGCAGAACGGCGATTTCGACCTTCTCCTTCGGCGTCGGCTCGGGCAGAAGCTCGCCGGTCGTCAGATAATGGACGGTCCGGTACAGCATCCACGGGTTGCCGAGCGCTCCCCGGCCGATCATGACGCCGTCTACGCCGGTCGTCTCCAGCATCCGCTTCGCGTCCTCCGGCGTGAAGACGTCGCCGTTGCCGATGACCGGAATCGAGACGGCCTCCTTCACTTCCTTGATCACGTTCCAGTCGGCCTTGCCCGTGTACAGCTGCTCCCGGGTGCGCCCGTGAACGGCGACCGCCTTGCCGCCGGCCCGTTCGACCGCGCGCGCGTTCTCGACGGCGTAAATGTGCTGGTCGTCCCAGCCGATCCGCATCTTCACGGTGACCGGCTTCTCGACGGCATCGACGACAGCCGCCACCATCTCGTAAATTTTGTCCGGATCGAGCAGCCAGCGCGCGCCGGCGTCGCATTTCGTCACCTTCGGCACGGGGCAGCCCATGTTGATGTCGATGATGTCGGCGTTCGTCTGCTTGTCGACGACTTTCGCCGCCTCGACAAGCGACTTGCGGTCGCCCCCGAAAATTTGCAGGCTGAGCGGCTTCTCCCGCTCGTCCACATAGAGCATTTCCATCGTCCGCTTGTTGCCGTGAATAATCGCCTTGTCGCTGACCATCTCGGCGCAGACCAGTCCGCATCCGAACTCCTTCGCGATCAGCCGGAAAGCGGGGTTGCACACGCCGGCCATCGGCGCGAGCACCACCTGATTCTTGAGTTCAATATCGCCGATCTTGAGCATGTTCCATCGCCTCCTTCCCGCCGGTTCAGGCAAAAAAGATCAACGCAAAGCGCGCACCGCACCCTTACACCGCATCAGATGCCGTGCACGCCATAACCGCCGCCCGGAGCGTCAGGCGCCGGGCTCGTTTCCCGTCAGTTCGTCGTAATCGATGCCGAGCGACTCGGCAATGCGCTGCATCAGCCTGGAATCGGGCCGGCGCGTGCCCCGCTCGAGCGAGCCGAGCACGGCAACCGAGACGCCCATCCGGTCAGCCAGCTGCTGCTGGGTCAGTCCTTTCAGTTTTCGAAATGCGCGGATGCGCAAGGCCAGGTGATCGTTGTCCATCTTGCGATGCCATCCTTTCCCTGCGAGAGCGCCGCACGGGCCGCCGACTCGACCGCCGGCCTGCAGGATGCGTGTTCATCCAGCACTTCGAGCAGCGGCACGAGCACGAATGCCCGCTCCATCATCCGGGGATGGGGAAGCGTCAGCTCTTCCGTCGCAAGCTCGGCGCCGTCCATCAGCAGCAGATCAAGGTCGATCGTGCGCGGACCGAAGCGGATATTCCGCACCCTGCCGAGTTCCCGCTCCACTTCCAGCATCTCCCGCAGCAAATCGAGCGGCTGCCGCTCCGTCGTCAGCGCGGCCGCCATGTTGAGAAATTTCGGCTGGTCGACATACCCGACCGGATCCGTCTCGTAGACGGCGGACACCCGGTCGACCGTAATGCCGTCGCGAGCGTGAAGCCGCCGCAAGGCCTCCGCAAGCTGCGCTTCCCTGTCTCCCAGATTGGAGCCGAGCGCGATATAGGCGCGCCGTCCGGCCGGCGCCTTGATGTCATCCTTGCCCGTCATGTTGTTCCCGCTTTCTGCGCAATTCCACGGTCACGCCGTCGAAATGGATGTCAAACGGCGGATGCGGCTTCGTCACGCGGACCAGAACTTCATTTATATTAGTATAAGTGTCGAGCAGATCGGTTGCAATACGGCGGGCCAGCGCTTCGATCAGCCTGCACGGCGGACCTTCGACGATTCGCTTCACCCGCGCGTGCAGATCGGCGTAGTTGACCGTCTTCGCCAGGTCGTCCGCCGCCGCCGCTTCCTCCAGATCGAGCGCAAGCTCCACATCCACCATGAATTGCTGGCCGAGCCGGTTCTCCTCCGGAATGACGCCGTGATAGCCGAAAAAACGCATGCCGCGCACGATCATTTTGTCCATGGTACGCCCGCCTCCCCGCGAATGTCGGCCTGCCGATAGACCACCGCATCGGTTATCCGCACCGTCCGGACGATGCGGTCCACGTCATGCACGCGCACGACCTGGCAGCCTTGGGCGATGCCGAGGGCGACGGTCGCGGCCGTTCCTTCGACGACGTCGTCCGCCGGCAGATCAAGCGTATGGCGGATGAACCGTTTGCGGGACGTGCCGAGCAGCACCGGGTAACCCAGCCGGACAAGCTCGGCGAGCCGGCCCATCATGTCGAGATTGTCCTCATATTCTTTCGCGAAACCGATGCCCGGGTCGAGCCAGATGTTATACGAATCGACACCCGCATCAAGCGCTGTCCGCACCGATGCCAGCAGATCGGCCGCCACGTCCCGGGCGATATCGGCATACCCGCCGGTTTCGCGCCGGTTGTGGCTGATGACGACCGGACAGCCGAATTCGGCCGCGGTGCGCGCCATCTCCGGATCGGCCGTAAGCCCCCAAATGTCGTTGATGATGTGCACGCCCGCTTCAAGCGCCTTCCGCGCCGTCTCCGCCTTGTACGTGTCGATCGAGAGCGGCACGTGCGGCAACGCCTCGCGCACCGCCCGGATGACCGGGATGACGCGCCGGATCTCCTCGTCCGCGGGCACCGGCTCATGTCCCGGCCGCGTCGATTCGCCGCCGATGTCGAGAATGTCCGCCCCGGCTTCGACCATCCGCACGGCATGTTCGACGGCCGCGTCCACCGCCATGTACCGCCCCCCGTCGGAGAAGGAATCCGGCGTTACGTTCAGGATGCCCATCACAAGCGTCCGTTTACCCAATTCCAATGTCAAACCCTCGCCAAGCTGATACGTCCGGCTCCAGAATACCGGTCTCATTGCATCACCAAACTCCTTCCGCCGCCGCGCCGATGGAGCGCCGCACCTTAGCGCGGTACGCCTCGAGCAGCCTTGTCGTCACCGGCCCGGCAAGCCCGCTTCCGACCGTGCGCACCGTCCCGTCCGCCTCCGCGATCCGCGTCACCGGCACAATCTCCTGCACCGAGCCGGTCAGCCAGACTTCGTCGGCCATGAGCAGGTCGGCCGCCGTATAGTATCCTTCTTCCGTCTCCAGCCCCTCGGACCGGGCCAGCTCCAGCGTCAACGCGCGCGTGATGCCGGGCAGGATGCCGGTTGCGATGGCGGGGGTCCGCACGATGCCGTCCTTCACGAAGAAAAGATTGCTCACGATCCCTTCGGCAAGCCACCCTTCCCGCGTCAGCATCAGCCCTTCCGCCCCCGCCGGCGCGCCGCTCGCCGCAAGCTCCCGCTTCGCCAGCACATTCGTCATGTAATGAAGCGATTTGAGCCGAACCGGCGTCTCGGGCATGCCCCGCGGCGTCCGCAAGATCCGAAGCTCGCGCCCTTCACGGTACAGCTGCCCGCCCAGCGGCGGCAAGGGCTTGACCATGAGCAGCGTGTTCGGCCGCTCATACGGCCCGTCGTTCAGGCCGAGCCCCGCGTCGCCGGCGGTCACGGTCAGGCGGATATACGCGTCGGCCAGCCCGTTCGCCTCCAGCGCCTTGGCGAGCCAGTCCGACACGTCCGCTTCCGTCATCGTCCAGCGGATGCCGAGCGTCTCGCAGCCGTTCCGCAGCCTGGCGAGCCGGTGGTCGAGCGCGAACGGCTTCCCGCCGTACGTGCGGAACGTCTCGAACAGCCCGATGCCGTAGAGAAGGCCGTGATCCATTGCCGGAATCACGGCCTCACCCGCCTCGAGCACGGCGCCGTTCCATCCGATTCTCATCGGACGGCGCCCGCCTTGTACGCGAGGAAATTGCGCAACATCGTCCTCCCGTGCTCCGTCATGATCGACTCGGGATGGAACTGCACGCCTTCGACAAGATATTCTTTGTGCTTGATTCCCATGATCTCTCCGGTTTCCGTCTCGGCCGTAATCTCGAGACAGTCCGGCAGCGTCTCCCGCTTCACGATGAGCGAGTGGTAGCGGGTCGCCGTGAACGGGCTCGGCAGCCCGGCGAACACGCCTTTGCCCGTGTGATGGATTTCGCTCGTCTTGCCGTGCATCAGATTTTCCGCGCGCACCACTTCGCCGCCGAACGCCTGGCCGATCGCCTGGTGGCCGAGGCAGACGCCGAAGATCGGAATTTTCCCTTTGAAATGGTCGATGAGCGCGAGGCTGATGCCCGCCTCGTTCGGCGTGCAGGGACCGGGCGAGATCAGAATATGGTCCGGGGCCAGCGCTTCAATGCCGGCAAGGTCAATCTCGTCGTTCCGCCTGACGACGATCTCCTCGCCCAGCTCGCCCAAATATTGCACCAGGTTATAGGTGAACGAATCGTAGTTGTCGATGACCAGAATCATCGCCGTTCCTCCTTCGCGGGCTCGTCCGCCCCGGCCGCATGACGCGACGCGTCTTCCGCTTCGCGTTCGACATACTGAACCGCCTTCCAGAGCGCCTTCGCCTTGTTCAGCGATTCCTTGTACTCCCGCTCGGGGTCGGAGTCGATCACAATCCCGCCGCCGGCCTGAATGTGCACGCAGCCGTCCTTGACGACCATCGTGCGTATAAGAATATTAAATTCCATATCCCCGCTGTAGTCAATCCAGCCGAGGGAGCCGCAGTACGGCCCGCGCCGCGTCGGCTCCAGCTCCTCGAGAATCTCCATCGTGCGCACCTTGGGCGCACCCGTAATCGTCCCGCCGGGAAAAACAGCCCCGATCACGTCCAGCGCATCCTTCCCTTCCGCCAGCTCTCCCTCCACCTGCGAGACGAGATGCATGACGTGGGAATAGTATTCGATCGTCATCAGTTCCTTAACCCGGACGGTGCCGTACCGCGAGATCCGTCCGAGATCGTTCCGCTCGAGGTCGACGAGCATGATGTGCTCGGCCCGCTCCTTCTCGCTCGCGAGCAGCTCTTCCGCCATCCGCCGGTCTTCCTCGGGCGTGCGGCCGCGGCGGCGCGTGCCGGCGATCGGCCGGGTCGAGAGCACTCCGCCGCGCATCGCGACGAGCAGCTCCGGCGACGCCGAGACGAGCCGGAAATCGGGGCAGCGCAGGTAGCCCATGTACGGCGACGGATTGAACAACCGCAGCCATTCGTACAGCGCATCCGGATCGGCCGCCGAAACCTTGCTCATCCGTTGCGACAGATTCACCTGGAACACATCGCCCTGCGCAATGTAATCGCGGATTCGCTCGACCGCGTCCATGTAAGCCCGCTTGCTGAACGGGCGGATCAGCCCTTCGAGCGCGTCGATGTCGATCTCGAGCCGGTCCGCCTCCATCGCTTTCCGGCGCCCGGCGAGACGCAGCTCCGCCTCCGGCGCACGGGCGGCCTCGACGATGCCGTTCCAGATCTCCCGCATCCGGGCGGTATGCCGCAGCGCTTCTTCATGCAGGCTGGCCAGCCCGCTGTCGTCCGTTCCGTCCGGCACCTCTACGTGGCAGGAGAGAATCAGCTCCCGCGCCTCGTGGTCGATGATCCACAGCTCGTCCAGCTTAAGGAACAGGTAGTCCGGCAGGCCGAGATCATCGGCTGCCAGCTCGGGCAGCCGCTCGATCGAGCGGACGATGTCGTAGGCGAATAGCCCGGCGATGCCGCCCGTCCACTTCGGTCCGTCCGGCAGCGACGGCCCCCGGCGCCCCGTGATCCAGGCGCGTACCACGTCAAGCGGCTTGCCGGTGAAGCGCCGCGTCGGCGGCGAATCCTTCTGACCGGTCGTCCCTGCGCCGCGAATCGCCTCTGCGCCGCGGTTCACTGCCGCTCCAATCGCCGCCTGACCGATCACGGCTGCATTGCCAATCACCGCCTCGCCCGCTGCTTCGCCCGTCTCCGTCGCCACGGCTTCGCTTCCCTTGCCGCGCAGCACGGCCGACGGCCGGAGGCCGAGGTACGTGTACCGGCCGTCCTTGCCGCTCTCGAGCACGATCGCGTGGGGATACGCCGCCGCCCACGCGCCGCTCCACTCGGCCGGCCGATCCTCGCCCGGTTTGAGGTGCACGCGCCTAAGCAACGGCAGCGTGTTGAACCCCTCGCTGCGCCACGCGCGCCATTGTTCCAGTGTTGTCACAGCTTCCGTCATCGTTTCATTCGTTCCCCCCATCACCGCCGACCGGAAAATCGGCATGCCGCCATGCGCCTGCGCTTCAGAGACGTTCACATTGCCATCAGTATAGCCCAATCGATCAGAATAAAGGAAGCCATCTGCGCCATTTCGACAAAAGCGCAAAGAGCGCAGAAAGCCGTGCAAAGCCAACCTTGAGGCATGCAAAAAGCGGCACCCGCGTATACAACGCGAGGTGCCGCTCGGCGATCTGACGGTCAACCGATCTGAATCTGCACTTTGAGATCATCCGGGCGCGCGCCGTGCTCGAACAGATGCGGCAGATCGTCCAGCCCGATGACGCTCGTGACGAGCGGCCGCCGCAACAGCGATTTCGGCAATTGCCGAATCCGTCGAGGCTCCGGGCCGTCTCCCTGGTCAGGCTTGCCGGATTATTCACCGAAACCGTACTTTTCGGAAACTTGCTTGTAAAGTTGTCTGTACGCCTCGTCATCCTCATCGATTTCCAATTCCGCAACCGTCAAGCCCGGAGCAGGTTTCGCAGCCGGAATGACGTACTTGCCTTGGTGATTACCGATGATCTCGTAGGTGTCGGGCTGCTGGGTGGGGCCTTGATACAGGAACAATAAATACGTTTTCCCTTTTGACAGCGGAACATAGATTTCATTCGGCATCCATTGATAGGATCCATAGAGATCGCGCCATTTGGCATAATATTCAACGATAGTCAGCGTATCTCCTATGTTGACATTCCCCTTGTACACGTTTTGTACTTTGACTTCGGAAAAAGTCTTCGTTTCCAACGGATATTTGTCCTTTTCGTCCAGTCTCACGACAGAGGATTTTTCCCGTTCATACTCCACTTCCACAATGGCGGTTGCCAGTTGCTCCATTTCGTCCAACGAATAAATGTGATAATCAGCCTCGGGACGGATCACCTGCGGATCAAGATGTTTGTATGAAAAAAAACCGGCGACAAACAGCAACGCCATGGCGCCGCAGATCATGACGGCTCTCTTCATCATCGATCCCCCCTTACGCTCCATACTTGCTCTTCAGTACATCCTTGTCATGCTGCTGGATGGTATAATAGCCGTTATCACCTTGTTTCATGATGGCGACTTCTGATGTATCGGCCGGATGTTTCAACCCCAACGAATGCCCCAGTTCATGAAGAAACACTTTTTTCTTGAGGTTGCTGCTCAAAAAGGAATATCCCTTTTTCGTCGTTGAATCCGTATTCGTGTTGATTTCGATGATCGAATCTTTCCATGATCCATCCCAGTCGCATCTATAACCCCATATGATGCTATAGGTGTAGTTGCAAGTTTGCGCCCAATTCCCGGTTGAACCCAGGTCTTTGCCGATGATGTTAATTCTCGAAAAATGGGGTGTATCATCCAACGTATATTGTTCATAAGGTTTATTCAACCCTACGTTTGACGAAATGCCGTTCCAGTTAGAATACCACGATTGAAAGGAACTTAAATAATTCGACAAGCTTGGACCGACAGCGATACCCAGACTTGTGGTGGTCGCGTTCCACGAACCACTGTAAACGTCAGTGCTGTGCGCGTGGACATTGTAGCCAATCAAGAATGAAAACAACAATGAAAACCACAAAAGCTTCACCGACCGCAAACGCCTTTTCATCATCTACCACCTTTCTTCAATTTAATATCTTAACTTCCGTTTTATTATAAAGTCATCAGATATATGAATCAATAGTAAATTTTATGAAATCAAGTTGGCTCGGCTGAGGGCATGATGTGAACATCCGGTATGTGATCGTGTCGGTGGAAACACAGGCTGTCATTAGTCGATTGACCCGCCATCACTGGAGCTTACAGGTCCAGCCCTTGGCGGCTTTAGACACTCGATAGCCCCCATTCCGGACTTCCACCGTATAGATGACGCTCATGCCGGGCTAGAGTAAAGGGCTGGGGATTCCAGCCCCTCCTCATCAAACCGTACGTGAGGTTTTCCCTCATACGGCTTTCCGATGTTCGTCATTCATGTGCATGCAACTAGCAGAGCTTCTTTAGTCCACAGACATTGGCAATGTGTTTCACTTTGTGCCAGCAACTACGCCAGTTCCGCCGCTGGTGCTTTTTCGCGTACCAGCGCGTCAACCGCATAAGAATATACCAGTCCAGCTTCGCCATCTTGCGGTGGCTGTATGCCATCATGTAGTAATTCTTCCATCCTTGAATCTTCGGATTTAACCAGTCCACGTGTTCTTGAATCGACTTGTGCCGCATGGTCGCCGTTCCAAGCCGTTCTCTCACCACTTCCCGAATGTGCTTCTCCGCTTTCGCGCTCAGCCATTGCTGCGTGGTGTAATACGCCTGGTTCCGCGACGTCGCCGCTTTCGCCTTCCGGTGATGCAGTCCAAGAAAGTCAAACCCTTCCTCTCCTGTCCACATCCCCACGATCCGCGTTTTCGTCGGGTGCAAGGTCAGTTCCAGACGTTCCATAATTGCCCTAACCAACTGGTAGGCGTGCCGGGCGTCTTTCTTCGTCTTGCACACGATGACAAAATCATCCGCGTACCGGGTGAGTACCCCGACTTCCTTCCCGTGCTTTTCCCACAATCGGTCGAAGTAGTTTAGGTAAATGTTCGCCAATATCGGCGAGATCACTCCTCCCTGCGGTGTGCCGAGGTCCGAACGTTTGACGTTCCCTTCCTCCATCACGCCTGCCCCGAGCCATTGCCGGATCAGCTTTAGGACCCTTC